>JBGTKR010000127.1:0-2488 GCA_041744535.1 Pyrinomonadaceae bacterium | reverse complement strand
TGTCTGATGAGTCTTTTGCCGCAATTTCTTTGCATCATCTGAAAAGTCCTGAGTCCCCAGTCCTGAGTCCTGATTCAAATTCCCCATTTTCCATTTTCCATTTTCCGTTTTCCATTTATAAATGTATCGCCAAACTCTCTGAATAAACCGAACCGCACCTTCGATGCCCGTTTCCAGCCAAACCAATTCGTTCTCGACCGGAGCGGCAAACATCGAAAATATGCGGACGGAATCCGCACCGTAGATCGAGATCATATCGTTCGGATCAATCCCGTTTAATTTCGATTTACCCATTTTTTCGACCGCAATCTTTACATCCGAACCATCTGATTTTAATTTAGCACCGATAACTTTCCCGCTTGAATCACGTTGAATTTCGACTTCATCCGACGATACGTAACTTTCTTTTTTCGTGCTGTAAAAAGAATCTGTAACCACCATTCCTTGATTCAACATATGTTTCACAGGTTCATTAAAATCCACCAAACCCAGTTCGTTACAAACTTTTGTCCAAAATCTAGTATAAAGCAAGTGCATCACGGCGTGGTCAATTCCGCCGATGTATTGGTCAACGGGCATCCAATAATTGACGATTTCCGATGCAAAAGGCATCTCCGAATTATGCGGGTCGCAATAGCGAAAATAATACCACGACGAATCAACAAAAGTATCCATCGTATCGGTTTCACGTTTTGCATCTTCACCACATTTCGGGCAAGTCGTATTTACAAATTCGGGAACTTTTGCCAAAGGTGATTCGCCAACCCCGGTAAACGGAGCGGATTCCGGCAGTTCGACGGGCAAATCTTCAAACGGCACGGGAACAGCACCGCAAGATTTGCAATACACAATCGGAATCGGCGAACCCCAAAATCTCTGCCGCGAAATTCCCCAATCTCGAAGGCGATAAGTCGTCGAACCTTCGCCAAAACCTTTATCTTCAGCAAATGTAGTCATTTCACGAATTGCATCTTTTGATTTCTTACCATTCCAAGAATCAGAATTTATCAAAACGCCTTTTTCGGTAAACGCTTCTTTTAATTTCGATTTTTCTTCCTCTGTGTCTCTGTGACTCTGTGGTGAAATAACTCGACGAATCGGCAAATCAAATTTTTTCGCAAATTCAAAATCCCGCTGATCGTGTCCCGGAACACTCATCACCGCTCCGCTGCCGTAACTCATCAACACATAATTTCCAACCCAGATCGGAATTTCCTCACCGCTAAAAGGATTTATCGCCTTCATTCCCGTATCAATTCCGTCTTTGATTATTTCTTCGTCATAATCTTTCGGCTTTGCCTGCTCGACTCGGATTTCTTCGATCTTGGCTTTGACTTTATCCGAAAAAATGTCGAATTCTTCTACGATAAACGGATGATCCGGCGAAACGACCAAAGCATTTACGCCGTAGATCGTATCAATTCGCGTAGTGAAAACTTCGATAAACGAAATTTTTTCATCGGTCAATTTCTCATCTCTGAATTTGAAATTTGAAATTTGAAATCTGACATTTGCCCCGACGCTTTTGTTGATCCAATTTCGCTGCATCGTCAAAACTCTTTCCGCCCAACCGTCTTCGATCCCGGACATATCTTCGAGCAATTCGTCGGCATATTTCGTGATTTTCAAAAACCACTGCGGTCGTGATTGTTTCTCAACCTTAGTTCCGCAACGCCAGCAAATTCCGCCCGAAGCCTGTTCATTGGAAAGCGTCGTTTCACATCGCGGACACCAATTTACTTCCGAATCCTTGCGATATGCCAAACCCATTTCCAACATTTTCAGGAAAAACCATTGATCGAATTTATAATATTCGGGACGATGGGCGGCAATTTCCCGCGACCAATCGTAGCTCAAACCCAGAGATTTCAACTGCTCACGCATTATCGTGATATTTTTTTCCGTCCAATCCCGCGGATTTACATTCTGTTTTATCGCCGCTTGTTCGGCGGGTTGACCGAATGAATCCCAACCGATCGGATGTAAAACATTGAATCCTTGCAGGCGTTTATACCAACTCAAAACATCGCCAATCGAATAATTGCGGACATGCCCCATATGCAGTTTACCCGAAGGATACGGCAGCATTTCCAGACAATAAAATTTTTCTCTACCGTCCGTCATTTCAGCCTCAAACGTCCCGCGTTCCGCCCAACGCTTTTGCCATTTTCTCTCTATCTTTTGTGCAAAATATTTCTCATCCATAATCTTTTAAAAAGTCCTGAGTCCTGAGTCCGAAGTCCAAAGTTCTTTGGATTTACGTCTCAACTCGAAAGAAACAATCTTAGCGAATATCTAAAAATCTATCCACTTAAAACTGTTTATAAAATTGTTTTGTTTTTATACTTTTGCGAAAGCGTCGCCACTTCATCGGAAAGGATTTCCAACGAGTGGCTATCTAAGGATGAGAATGTTTTGGTAAAAACTCATAACTTGGATATTAAATAATTTGCAGGGATTTGTCCAGATTATTCCGAATAAACCGTTT
>JBGTKR010000126.1:0-4922 GCA_041744535.1 Pyrinomonadaceae bacterium | reverse complement strand
GATTATCAGCCACGAGGTTTTTACATACCATTTATCAGACAATCATTTTGTGCAATTATTGTGCAATTTGTGCAATTATTGTGCAATTCAATCCAGCGTGTAGAAAGCACCCGCTCCCTTGGCTCCACTTGATTTAAGGATATTTTGTTTCACTAAATTATTTAAGTCATTGCTTGCGGTATTTCTGGCGACATCAAAAAGTTTTTGATATTCAGAATTTGTGATCTTACCATTTTCTTTGACATATAAAACTGCTTTAATCTGTCTTTCGTTCAAATCTAAATTTTTAAGTTGATTTTCAGAGAATCTGTCTTTGAAAAGTTCAACCAAGAAACCGCCGTCCCGTTCAATAATCAAGGGTTCGGGAAGTTCGGCTTCCAGACAGGCATCTATGATTTTGAGCGTTCCGCGTCCCCAAGCGTCTATGTAACCGCCTTTGAAGCAGACATCGGCAATTAGCGGATTTCGTGGAAACGAAGGATGTTGGCGTTTTAAGGCTTCCAAACTCAAGCCTTCGGGCAGAGTTCCTTGATTCCAGACGGAAAATTTATCGTCATACATTCTGATTTGAACCGTAGTTCCCATATAATCCCGATGCACCAAAGCATTGAGAAGTATTTCCCGAACCGCTGCAACCGGATATTCGCCTTTCTCTATTCTTTGCAAACCTTCAAAATCTATCGGTTTGGTAAAGAACTTTCGGTTTAGTTGTTCGGAAGTTTCACGCAGAAGATAGAGGAGATTTCCTTCAATGACTTCTTGGAATTTGAGATCGGCATTATTTTCACCGAAACGCCCGATCTTGACAACTTGATTTGGAAAGAAACGTCCCGGATCTTTTCCGAACAGGACAATCGCCGCACGTTTTAATTGTCCGTTTTCTGTCAGACGAAGTTTGTCCAGAAAATCCGTAAGCGATAGATCATCTTCACGCGGGAGTCTGCCTGATTTTTCAGCCGCATTTTTGAACTGCTCAATCTCCGCTTCATCAATATCGCCAAATTCGGCACGCGGTTCGAGTGAGTCATCCCAAGTCTTGCCTGCTTTGCGGAGCAGAAATTCATTTAGTGCATTGCCTTTTAATTCCTGTTTTGTTGCACCGCTTCGATAATAATATCTGCCACGCAGAGAGATCGGCACGGCATAAGGCGGTGTGATTATTTCGATATAATACAAACCGTTTTCTTCGTGCAGATTGACTTCCGCCATTATGCCCAAAATATCCCGAATCTTATTCGGCAGATCGTCCATCAACTTTTTGTAATCTGCTACGCCAACAACTTTGCCGTCATCATCAATGCCGATGAAAATCTTTCCGCCGATAGCGTTGGCAAATCCCGACACCCATTTCAGATATTCATCGTGCCAACTTTCCTTATATTCTATATTTTGTTGTTCGGGCATTTTTACTTTTTACTTTTGCCTTTTTACTTTTCTTCCCGCCCTCGACAATCGCAATTTCCTCATCGGTCAAACCGTATAATTTATAAACTAAACAATCTATCTTATCTTCCAACTCTTTTGTGTCGGCATTTGCATCTTGTTTCTTGGCTTCGATTATTTTGTCAACAATTTCGGCGATTTCCGTTTGCTTTTCATTATTTGCTTTAGGAATTGGAAGTGATTTTATATCTTGTGGATTTAGTTTAGGAAAAATATCTTTGCCAAAGTTGGGCAAAATCAAACCTCCATACCAACTAATTAGTTTTGAATTAATGACTCCTAATAAAAAACAATTTAACGTCTGACGATTCATATTGTTTAAAAGGGGTTACGCTATGACCATGATAAAAAGTTTCTTCTGCAAACATTGCTTGAATTCGTTTATCCTTACCAGGAATCTCACGAAACAGAAGCCTTTTGCCTTCAAAAAATCGTGGTTCTCGTGCTGCACCAAGCCAAGAGCCATAGCTTAACCATTCACCACTCCAATTAATTATGTATCTGCCGATATTTGCTCCAGCTAGCCATTTTCCACAAGTTTCATCATGTTTGTATGAGAAATGATAACCACGCTTTTTAATCAATTCAGGCGATTGCCCTCTGTATTTGTCATAAGGTGTTATTCCTTGAATTGATTCTCCAAACTCTGATAAAAGAAAACTTGAGTTTTTTATATTTTTTATTATTGCTTTAGTTTCTGGCGTGAAGTTGTAATCAATAATTAAATTATCTGCATTTTGCCATTCTGAAGTTTCAATTAGCCAAGAATCAGACTCATTTTGAACAAGAAGAGATTCTATTCTTCCACCAACTTTGAATAAGGCAACTACTGTATTTACAACTGCTTTAGAGAAAACATTTTCACCACAAATTCTTAATTTTTCAAAACTTGATTTTTCAGAAATAAGTTTTCTAATTGGAAATGCATTTTCTAATTTCAACCAAAGTTCTGGAACGATGAAACAGACACTTCCTAATTTCTTATTGAAATCAAAAGACTTCTCAATAAAATAAATATAGCTTTCATACTTTTATTTATAAGATTTGAAATTAGCTTGAATATACTTTTTCATTTTAGTATTAAAATCTATTCCATAAGGTGGGTTTCCAATAACAATATCAAAACCTTTTTCAATCCCGAACATCCATTCCACATCAAACCAATCAGCAGAATAATTTTGTTCGTAAGGATTCCATTCGGCGATTTGGTTGGCGGAAGTTTCGGGGAAACCTGTTTGTTTTAAAAGGTCGGCGATCTCGTTTCTGATTTCCAAATCTCTTTTGCGGTATTTTTCTTTTGTCTGGCGTGTGCGGGCGTTGAAATGTTTTGCCCGAACTTCCTTGAGTTCCGTTTCCAGTTCGGTTACGCCAATCGGTTTTAAGCCGCCGCTTGTTTCGAGTCCGATGAGCGTATTTGCCGCGACAAACTTTGTTTCAAGATTCGGCAAAGGTCGAATACCGCGATTTGTGCTGATGTCGTCGCTTGCCGTTTGGTCAACTATCAGCGAGATAAAAAAGCGTAGTTTGGCAATCTGTATGGCAATCGGCTGTATGTCCACGCCGTAAATGCAGTTTTCGATCAAAAACAATTTGCGTCCGTAATCGCTGGAATTTTCTTCAAATATCTTATTGATCTCAAGCAGACGGTCTTCGCGTTCCTGATTCTCGCCGATCTTATACCATTTACCATAATAAATTATGCAATAGCGTTTTGATAACCTCAACTTACTGAGTAGTTTGCCGATTGATAAATGATAAATGATCAATGGTAAATGGTATTATATGCTTCTTCGGTTTCCTTAACAGCTTTTCGCCGTTGCCATTCCTTCCATTTTTCGTTGTCTTTGTCGAGTTTTTCCAAAATGTGAACGAGTTTCAACAAAACGCCCATCGGAAAAGCACCCGAACCGCAAGCCGGATCGAGAATCTTGCATTCGTCAATCGCTCTGATAAGAATCTCGGTTTCCGTTTCGTTAAATTCGTGTGCTTCCTCGCTGTAAGAAAACAAATCCCGCAAAGCCTTTTCCAATTCTTCGCCTTTATTCTGCCAACGGTTTTTGCTAATCGTTTCTTCAAACTTCGGCTGAATCCGTGCTTCGTTTCCGTAAAGCGTCGCTTGATTATCGCCGAATGCGATAAACCCGCTAAAACCTTCCGTTTCCGTTTCGAGTTTCGATTTCAGATAAGCGATCAGCGATTCATCAACCATATAATTGACGATCTCTCGCGGTGTGTAGAAACTCCCCGTCTGTTTGCGTGCGGTCGTTTTCGTTTCGGGATTGTAGTTGGCAAGAAGATTTTCAAAAACCTTACCGAGCAATTCGGGATCAAGTGCGATCTCTTCCTCAATCGGAGTGTTTTCCGTAACCGTAAATTTGTAACTGTTCAGCAAATTTATCAGACCTTGAACTTTATATCTTTTGTTATTTGTCGCGTAAATATCGTTAAGATCAACTTCCTTTTCTTCGCCAAAAAATAATTCATCGGGAACGGAAAGCGGATTATTTTTGCCCTGACTAAATCCGTCAATTCTGATTCGTTTTTTCTTATCGCTTCCTTCAACTTCAATTTCCTTATCCAAACATTCAAACAAACCGCCATTTAGAAAAGGAATCGGTTCAAATAATTCTTTAATTGTTTCTGTGGGTTTAACAAATTCGTTTCTGTATCGAAAGACATTGTGAACAAAATGCTGATTATTAAGAAAGCCAGAACCTTGTTTGATAAAGTCCCGCGTTCCCATTTCAGAATTTAGCGTTGCGAAGAATAAGTTTTGCAGAATTGCTTTGTAAAACGTGCTGTCATCGTTGAATTTCAAAATCTCTTTAAGATAATTTTCATCAAAAAGTTTATCGGAAACCAAACCTTTTTCCTTCAAAAACCAAACGAACATCAACCGCGTGATAAGCCGAATAATACCCGTTGCATTGCGAACTTCTTCCGCTTCGCTTCCATCGCCAACGGGAAATGTAACTTCATTAACTGCCCAGAAATACCAATTCGCCAATTCCTGAAAGAATTTCTTATTAAGTTCCTTCGTATCAAGTGTTTTCTTCCACGCCTCGTGAAGTTCAACAAAGTTTCTGACATCGTAATCCTGTAATGCAAGATCGGCTAAAATTTCTATATGGGCTCGATGCGGGTTTTCGATGCGTATATCTTTGATGAGTGTTACTTTTTTTATTTCAACAACATCTTTGCTCGAATCGAGTTTGTGAAGTCTGCGGTCAATAATGGAAAATGTTAAAGTTTCGCCGTGCTGAAACAAAATCATTACAGGCATCGGAAAAATCCGATTTACCTCGCGTGTGATCTCTGCAAGCTGTGAACGGCGATATTCTGTTTCCTTTAATTTAACTCTGCACGGGACAAAAACAATGTTAAAAAGATATTTGAAAATAGATAACGGATGTGTTTTGAGCTAAATTAGCCCTCAGCATATGAAAAAAACACATCCGAATGCTTTGCAGCATTACGAG
>JBGTKR010000125.1:0-4661 GCA_041744535.1 Pyrinomonadaceae bacterium | reverse complement strand
GTTGATTCGGATACAAGACCTGATAAAAATTGGCTGAAAAATTTAATCGCACCGCTTGAAGATAAGAGAATCGGATGTGCGACGGGTTATCGCTGGTTTGTGCAGAAAACCGGCGGATTTGCCACGCATCTGCGTTCGGTCTGGAACGCTTCGATAGCTTCGGCTTTGGGCGAGGACGCAAAAAATAATTTTTGTTGGGGCGGTTCGACGGCGATTCGGCGGGAAGTTTTTGAAAAATTAAACGTCTGTGAAAAATGGCGGGGAACTTTGTCGGATGATTTTGCTCTGACGAATATTTTAAAGAAGGCGGAAATGCCGATTTATTTTGTGCCGAAATGTTTGACGGCGACGGTTGAAGACTGCACATTCGGCGATTTATTGGAATTTACAACCCGACAAATGAAGATCACGCGGGTTTATTCGCCCGGTCATTTTAAGATTTCTATTATCGGTTCGATACTTTTTACATTCACTTTCTGGATGGGGATTATTTTGCTGTTTTTTGTTTCGGGAATTAATTTTTGGTTCGTGCTTATATTTACAGGAATAATTTTCGCCTTGGGATTCGGAAAAGCGTGGCTGCGTTTAAATGCGGTAAAATCGGTTTTGCCGGAATACAAAGAAGAATTGAACAATCAATTTATACCGCATATTTTGTTATGGACGATCTCACCGATTTTATTTTTATACAATGATATTATGGCGATATTTTCAAGAAAAATAGTTTGGCGGGGCATTGAATATGAGTTACAATCATCAGGCAAAACGACGATCATAAATTAAACCGGACTTGAAAATTTATGAGTTCTTCTTTGCGGCTTTGCCTCTTTGCGGGAGTTTTTTTTCTACTGTAAATATTATTTCCCGCAAAGTCGCAAAGGTGCAAAGAAGAAAAGCAGGAAACCGAAAAATTATCTGAAGCGGGAGAATTGGGGATGATTACAAGTATTTTTGGGGAAGACGAAGAACTAAAAAAAGAAAAATCACAACCCGAAGTTATTGACGAACAAAGAAATTCGGAAGTTCTGGACGATGTTTCTAAAAGTGAAATTGATACGCAAAATGATGTCGTTTCCGAAGAAGGTATAAAAACGGAAGACGGAATCGAAACCATTGACGAGATCAGAACCGCAATCGAAACGGGAAATATTCCGTCGGGAAAAGTTGAAGCCGCCAAGCCTTTTGAAGTAAATCGTCCGATTGGAAGACCGCAATTTGAGAGAAATGCTGACGAAATAAATTTAGAAACTTCTGCTTTGGAAAATTTATCGGCAAAATCCGAAAGGGAACTGGAACTCGAAAGAAAATTAGCCGAGATCGAAGCGGAATTACTTGAAGAAAAAGAATATCAGGATAAAATAAGCAAACTGGAGCAGACTCAAAAACCAACGACAAATGCATTGAAAACCGAACAATCTGCAAAACAAGACGAATTGGAAAAGTTAGTCAACGAATCACCGATCTTGCCGTTTGAAAAAACATCGGAAGAAAGAAAATCGGAAGTCGTGCCGGAAAATGCTCGGAAAATTCACATCTCGCACAAGGATTTTAAACCCGAATCAAAAGCCGAAACTATTCGCAAATCGGGATTGGCTTGGTCGGCGGCGATTGCTTTGTTCGGTTCGATTGTTTTTATGATGATTCTCGGCTGGTTTGCCGATCAACTTCTGGGATCATTTCCCTGGGGAATTACCGTCGGAATCACTTTGGGTGCGATCATCGGGTTTTTGCAGTTCTTTAGAATGACTTCGCAAATTATTAATCCGAAGCCGAACGATTTTGAAAAAGTTTCCCTTTATTCAAATCTGGAAAATACGAAATCGGAGGTTGAGTTGCCGACGAATGAATTTTCGGGTAAAGATGAAATTAAATCGAGTGAAGATTTTTTAAAATAAACCGGAAAACAGCCGTTTGAGAAAAATTGCACAAACTTATTTTAAACTCGTTTCCGCCTTTGAATTTTCAAAACTAAACTTATAAAATGCTTATTTCGCAATGAGCGAAGAAACCGAATATTTAAAACCCGAAGATGAAGGCATCGAACAGCTTTCGCACAAACGCCTGCTTTTTATAATGGCGTTGCTGACCGTTTTGGGAAGCGTTTTGGGATTTATTTATGTTTCAACGCAATTCGGTATCGGTGTGATTTTAGGCGGAGTTTTATCGTTTATAAATTATTACTGGTTAAAACATTCGGTCAAAGTTTTTATTAACGGAGTTTCCGAAGACGAAAGACCGGCTTCGATTGCGGTCGGACATATTTTGCGGTATCTGATCTTCGGTTTGATCTTACTGGTGATATTTTTGAGCAAAGCCGTTTCAATCGTCGCCGTGATTTTAGGTTTATCGGGTTTCGCTCTGGCGATTGTTTTTGAAGGAATTATACGCATATTCAGATCGTTTATTAAATAAAGGAAATTTATAAAAAAATGTTTTTGTTTGCAGAAGGCGGAGGTGGTGGAGAACATCACACTCCTTTAATAGTCGAATTTGTGAACCATTATTTAGGGAAGCCGGTTCACGAATTCCAGATAGCTTATACCCGACCGATCTGGGATTATTTTTTCTCCTTTTTCGGCACGACACCCGAATCCGTTTTCGGTCCATACACGGTTGAAAATGCAGTTCCGTGGTATACGATTATGTTCGTGATCGCCTGTCTTTTATCGGTCGGCGTGATATGGATATTCAAAGGAAAATTATCCGAAGACGATCCGCATCACGGGCAGTTGACGCTTGAAGCCGGATTTTTATCCGTCAGAGATATGCTTATCAATGCCGTCGGCGAACACGGTTACAAGTATTTTCCGGTTGTCGCAACCTTTGCAGTGCTGGTTTTGGTTTCCAACTTAATGGGATTATTTCCGCTCTTTATGTCGCCCACCGCCCATATCAGCGTAACCTTCGCACTCGGTTTAACTTCTTTTATTTATTACAATTACGTCGGGATCAGCGAGAACGGTTTTATAAATCATTTAAGACATTTTGCGGGACCGAAACTTCCGATCATAATTGCTCTGTTTATTACGCCGCTGATATTTACAATCGAATTGATAAGTAATTTGATCCGACCTCTGACGTTGGCGATTCGTCTGTTTGCAAATATGTTTGCCGATGAACAGGTAGCATTGCAGGTTTCGAGTTTGTTCGCACCGTTTTCGCAGTATTTACTGCCGGTTATTATAATGCCTTTGGCGGTTTTTGTGGCATTCGTTCAAACGCTCGTGTTTACATTGCTTTCAATGATCTACATCAGCGAAGTTACACATCCGCCGCACGACGATCATCACGAGGAAAATGTGAATGCAGCGGAAGATACGGCAGTTGCGGCGGCTTAATTTAAGAAGCTGTTTGAAAACTCTAAATTCGAGTTCGGAAAATTATAAATTATAAATTATAAATTATAAATTAACTTGGAGAAAACAAAGGATTTATCTACTCCTAAATAATTTATAATGAATAATTACTAATTTATAATTTCTGCCTGATCATTCCGTATTTTCAGAGTTTTCAAACAGTTTCTAAGATTTCAGATTTCAGATCTCAGATTTCAAATAGGAAAATTTGGTGAAAACTGAAATTTAATATAAATCTAAAAAGGTTTAGAAAAAGTTTTTTGAAATAAAATTTCAGAAATAGAAGACTGAAAAGAAGAAAACGAATTTCGGAAGAATTTGCATTTGATATTGGAAATGCCCGCACGCAACAGGAGCCGCGACTCCATAGAGAGTAGAAATCGTGTGCATACCGGAAGTGAGGCGAAATTATAACCACCCGCAGATTTTTTACGAATGAGTTTACTTAAAAACGGTCTTCAAAAATTTAATTAAAAATTTAGGAGATAAAATAATAATGAGAAAATTTAAACAAATATTTTTTGCCGCATTAGCTTTGGCATTGATGGCAATTCCCGCATTGGCACAAGCTGATGCCGCCCCTGCTAATCCCGGTGTCAGCATCGGAACGGGTTTGGGTGTTTTCGGTTTCTGTGTAGCCGCCGGGCTTGCCGGAATCGGTCAAGGACTTGTGGGATCAAAAGGTGCGGAAGGTGCGGCACGTAATCCGGGAGCCGCCGGAACGGTGCAAACACTTATGATTATTGCACTTGCACTTATCGAGTCGCTCGTTCTGTTTGCATTGCTGATCGTTTTCTTGAAAATTAACTAATTTCAGAATGCGAAAATTTAATGTGCGGGTGAAGTCTGTCTGACCTCATCCGCATTTTCTACGTTTTAATTTTTGCGGGCTTATGTTACAACTATGTAGGGGGATTTTGAATCATAAATTGTAACTTTACAAGACATTAAGCATTTATACAGACAGGTTGAAAAAGAAGAAAAATGACTGACGAATTTACAGGAAAAACTTTAGCGGGAAAATATGAAATAGAGGAATTGGTGCGTGAAAGCGATATGGGACGCATCTATCGCGGCAGACATCTGTTGATGGAAAAAACCGTTACGATCAAAATTCTCTCGCCGACTCTCGCCGTTGATGAAAATATCGTTGAGCAGTTTTCCGTCGAAGCACGAACTATTTCAAGGCTTTCGCATCCGAATATCTTAAATGTAACGGATTTCGGCAAGGACGATGAAACGGTTTTTATCGTGATGGAAAATATCGAAGGCGAGAATTTAAAGGAAATTATCAAACGCGACGGA
>JBGTKR010000124.1:0-14801 GCA_041744535.1 Pyrinomonadaceae bacterium | reverse complement strand
AAAACTCGTTGAAATTATCTACCCTTTTTTATACTTTTGTGAAATTTTGTTTTTTGCACAAAAGTATAAAAAAGTCCGTCAACGACGAGTTTTTAACGAAGATACAACAACTTAGCGGGTATTTTTCGTCCAAAGTCTAATATCAATACAAATTTCTAAGAAGAAAACTCAAAATAGCTCCGGCGGAGCGAAATATTTATAGACAACTCGTGAAAATACCCCGTGAGTTCCGTAGGAACGGCAGAGAAAATATATCGTTCCTACGGAACTCGTTTGATTTGATGAAATTTTAATCTATAAATAACGTGAGTTCGAGATAAGCCGTCGAAGACGGTGATATATTTGTAGCCCATAATGCTAGTTATGGGAACGAGTTAAAGTGAATTTTTCAAGCGGTTGAATAACCGCGACATATCATTATGTCGCCATCTTCGATGGCTTTATCACAATTTTGACGATTTCCCCACGATTTGCATCGTGGGCTACAAATATAACGTCGGTTTCACCGACTAAATCTGAATTTCTTATCTCGAACTCACGTTAAATATATCGTTCCTAACGGAACTAAAGTGTTTGAACACAGCTTCTAAGGATGAGTTTTAATGTTTCAGCTTTAATTTCAAACGAAGAAAAGGCAGAACAAGATTTAACTTATTCTGCCTTTTGTCAATAGTCTATGTTTGACGAATCAAACGATTAGTTGTTTATTGCTGTACCACCAGATAGTGTTCCACCTGTGATGGTGATCGGAGTAGTGCCGCCGGTTACAGGTTCTTGAACAATCACACCTTGAGCACCGATACCGAAGTTTCGTGTTCCGGTTTGGGTTATACCACTTGATTGTACGGGAACTGCCATCAATGCGAAGATCGCAGGTGTTCCAGCAGCTGCATCTGTTTTCTCAGTTGAGATGGTATATCCACTCTTTTCACAACCTCCACCAGCTGAATCATCACAACCAACAACATAATCAATTAACTGAGCATCTGCTAATTCTTTTAAAGTACCATAATCACCGTTACCTTGGGTTGAAGCAAAAGTTGTTTGAGCACCGTGGGTGGTTCTTAATGACGAGATAGCCGATCCTTCGTTAGCTGAACGACGTGCGGCAAGCAAGTTCGGGATAGCAATAGCGGCGATAATGCCGATGATAACAACAACGATTAATAATTCGATAAGCGAGAAACCTTTTTGATTTTTCATTTTAATTTTCACAATCTCCTAAATATTTTATTAAGTCTTTTTCTACGTTTTCGTAGTCGTGATTAGTAGATACAAGAGGCGTGCCAAAAAGATTTCAGGATTAGAATTTAAGTATAAAGTAAACCGTTTCAATGGTTTAAGCGGTTAATAGATTTTTCCGAATCGAAATTATTTGTTGAGATTAGCTTAAAAATAACAGTTTTTTGTTAAAGGATGGTGACAAAAAATGGCAGAAATAATGGATAACGGATAACGGATAATGGATAGTGGATAATTTTTGTGTGTTTGTTATTCAACCGACTGGAGCGGCGAGCGTCCGCTTCGCGTTTTTAAAAAGACCTAATCAATTAAAAAATTATTATCCATTATCCGTTATCCATTTTCCATTATTAATCATCCGTTATCCGAAGACCGCATTTGAGCGGAAAGCGTGCGGATGCTGTGTTTGTCGAGGAGGTGTCTTAATGAACGGACGGGCATTTGGAGGAGTTCGGCGGCTTTTGTTTGATTTCCGCCGGATTGTTTTAAGGCTTCGACGACATAGGTTTTCTCCAGATTTCCGAGATGACTGGAGAGATCAATTCCTTCTTCCGGCAGATTAAATTCGCTGTTGATGCGTTCCGGGTTGTAATTCGTGATGTGATCGGGAAGTCTTTCGGGCTGAATCTCGTTTTCTCTTTCCAATGCGACGGCACGCTCTATTGTATGTTCGAGTTCACGGACGTTTCCGTGCCAGGCATAATTTTCGAGCATATTCATCGCCTTTTGCGAAATGGAAATTTCTCTGCCCGTCTGTTTGCAGAATTTGTTGATAAAATGTTCGGCTAGTTCGGGAATGTCTTCGCGTCTTTCACGAAGCGGCGGCAGCGAGATCGGGATAACCGAAATTCTGTAAAACAGGTCTTCGCGGAAATCTCCTTCGTCGGTCATCGCCTTCAAATCCCGATTTGTGGCGGCGATAACTCTCGCATCAATCGAAAGTTCTTCGTGAGCCCCGACGGGACGCACACGCCTTTCCTGTAACACACGCAGAAGTTTGACCTGCATCGCCGTTGACATTTCGCCGATCTCGTCGAGAAAGATCGTTCCCTGATCGGCGGCTTCAAATAAACCCTTGCGGTTCGTGTTCGCACCAGTAAAAGCACCTTTGACGTATCCGAAAAGTTCCGATTCGAGCAGCGTTTCCGTAAATGCACCGCAGTTTATCGAGATAAAAGGCTTTTCCGCACGCGGGCTTGAATCGTGTATCGCACGGGCAACCAATTCCTTACCCGTTCCCGATTCGCCCGTTACCAAAACGGTTGACTGCACTTCGGAAACCATTTCGATCATCTGAAAGATCGCCTGCATTTTATCGGAATCTCCGACGATGTTTTTTATATTGCCTTTTTCGCGTTGAGCCTTTTTAAATGCAAAATTTTCGTTGATGAGAGCCTGTTTTTCGAGCGTTTTGGAAACGATCAATTTTAATTCTTCAACATCGAACGGTTTTTGAATAAAATCATCCGCACCTAAAATAAATGCTTCACGGGCTGTATCAACGGTTGCAAACGCCGTCATTAAAACAACGCCGATGTCGGGATGCTCCTTTCGTGCCTCACGCAGAAGTGCGATTCCGTCCATATCGGGCATCCGCACGTCCGAAATGATTATGTCGGCGGCTTCTTCCCGCAGGGTTTCGAGTGCCTCGCGTCCGTTTCCGGCGGTTCTGATCCGATGTCCGCTTTCCTCAAAAACCAGACTCAGGAGTTGTCTGTAACTTTGTTCGTCGTCAACAAGTAGTAAATTAGCCATTTTGAAAATTAGTTTTGTAAGTTAAAAAAAGAAATAAAAAGTAAAGGCAGAAACCCGCGTGTCAACAAGGGTGTCTTTTGTAAATAGACTTGTTTAGATTCTAAAAGCACCCTCCATAACTGTCGGGTTTCTGCAAAATAGATTTGATTCTAAAAGCACCCTCCATAACTGTCGGGTTTCTGCCTTTTTTATCCATTGCCGTTCACATTTAAAAAACTCTCCAAACGCGAACCCGGAGTTTGCAGTCCGTCCTTTTGAAATTCATTTGCCGCAGGTTTATTTGAATAATTTGACGGCAGTTCGATAGTGATCTTTGTGCCTTTATTTTCCGCACTGCTGACATTTATTGTGCCGTTATGATCGCGTATGATCTGGTAAACGATGGACAAACCCAAACCCGTTCCGCCCGTCGTAGATTTTGAAAACGGCTCGAAAAGCTGTTCGACCTGTTCACGCGACATTCCGCATCCCGTGTCGGAAAAGGTAATTCTGACGCGATTATTTTGCAGTTTATTCAATCCGACCTTTAAATTTCCGCCGTCTTCCATTGCCTGCAGAGCATTTCTGGATAAATTCCAGAAAATTTGTTTAAGCTGCGTAATATCGGCTGAAATAATAACGGGTTTTTCGGGCAGATCGGCTTCCAATTTGTGATTTCCGTTGACATTCGGACTGTGCCGCAGCAATGTGATTGTATCAATTATCGCTTCGCGGACATCAACTTCCAAAAAATTGCTCATTCGCGGACGGGCATAAGAGAGAAAATTCGTGATGATATTATTGAGCCGGTCGGATTCACGCAGGATTATGTCCATTAATTTCGCCTGCGAAGAATCTTTTTCCGTCTGCGATTCTAAAACCTGAATCGCCCCACGCATCGCTCCCAGCGGATTGCGTATTTCGTGAGCGAGTCCCGCCGCCACACGCCCGACGGCGGCAAGTCTGTCCTTGCGGCGGACGCTTTCCTCCATCGAGCGTATCTCGGTTAAATCCTGAAAGGTTATGATCAAACCCGATTTTTCGCCCGTTTCCTCATAGAGCGGAGATATACCGTAGCCGAGTTGGACGATAAATCCGTCCGGCGTTGTAAAACCGACTTCATAACGCGATTGAGTTTCCGTAATGTGTTCGCTGTTCAGAGCGTTTTCGATCTGTAATCTGATGTCGCCGAGAAGCGTATAAACCGAACTGCCGCGAACTTCTTCGGCTCTGTAACCCGTAATTTCTTCGGCAGTTTTATTAAATGTATAAATTTTTCCGTCCAAATCAACTGTAATCAGACCGGAACGAATTGATTCAACGATTCTTTCGTGCAGAACCCGCAGATTTGCTAAAGTTTTTGTCGCTTCCTTTAATTTCTCGCCCGAAGCGTGGCGGTCTGCAAGTTTTGCCGAAAGCAGTCCGACCACGAGAAAAGCCACATTATGAAAACCGATAATCTGAACGGCTTTGGAAATTTCGGGAGTCGCGGAGTATGAAGAAATAAATGAAAAAATAGTCGAAATGGAAAGCCCCGAAAATAAAATAACGCAGAGTCCCGCAATAAAAAGCGTTCCGCGTCTGCTTAAAAACAGACTGGCAACGCCGATCAAAACAATATAAAGCGTAACATACGGCGAAGTCAGATCGCCCGTCCGCCAGACAAGCGAAGTTATCAGAAGTGCGTCAATAATAAATTGTATGCGAACCTGTAAATCATAATGCCGGTTAAACTTAAGCGTAAAAAAATAAACGATCGTTAGTGCGACTGAAAAGATAAAAACAATAAAAAATTCCTGCGGAAGATCAGCCAAAGTCAGCCGCCAACCCGTACTGTTCCAAAGCCAACCGGCAAGCAGCAAAATGAAGATCACCATTAAACGCCCGATGATGAGCATTTGAATTTTTTGAACTGTTCCGGAATTTTCCTGAAAATCTATTTCGTCAATCATTTTGAATTAAAGGAGGTTTTCAATTAAAATCTTTAAGAAATCCAATTTTAAGATTTATAATAATCAAATGAAAAATGAATTTGACCAACGCCCTTGGGGCAATTACACGGTTTTAGACGAAGGCGAAGATTTTAAAGTAAAAAGAATTGAAGTTTTGCCCAATAAACGCTTGAGCTATCAGAAACACGCCCGACGCTCCGAACATTGGTTCGTCGTGCGTGGTATAGCTAAAGTAACATTAAACGGTGTTGAAAATCTAGTAAAAAAAGAAGAGTCGGTTGATATTCCGGTCGGAACCGCCCACCGCGTCGAAAATCCCGAAACGGACGAAATACTCGTTTTTATCGAAACTCAAACCGGCGATTACTTCGGCGAAGACGACATCGTGCGGCTCGAAGACGACTTCGGGCGGACGGAAGATTAAAGACGAATTACGAATTACAAATTACGAATTTTGCGACTTCTAAAAGATTATCGGCGATGATGTCGGGTTTTCTCTCCAATTCGTTTCTGTGCTTTTCGCCGTAACCTGTTTTGACCAGAGCGGTTTTTGTTCCGGCGTTAAATCCCATTTCCAGGTCGAGAATTTTATCGCCGATTGTCCAACTCTCGCTTAAATCTATCTCGAAATTTTCCAAAGCCTGTTCGATCATTCCGGTATTCGGCTTGCGGCATCTGCATCCCGCGTCGGGAAAATGCGGGCAAAAATGAAACGATTCGATGCGTAAACCGTTTGCCTTGAGTTCGTTCTGAATTTTCGCGTGAATCGCATTTACCGCCGTCGCATCAAAATATCCGCGGGCGATGCCCGATTGATTGGTCGTGATAAAAAACAAAAATCCCGCATCACGCAGAAGTTTCAAGGCTTCGATTGTAAATGGGAAAAGTTCGGTTTCTTCGACGGTTGCGAGAAAGTTTACTTCTTCGATCAATGTTCCGTCGCGGTCTAGGAAAATTGCTTTTTGTTTCATTTCGGAAGGACTGGTTTGAAAATAGATTCAAGCTGACGCTCAACTCGATCAAGTCTGGTTTCAATACTGTTAAGTCTTTGGTCAATTCTTTTTTCCAAACTTCCGACACTATTTTCAACCGTTTTAATTTGGGCGGCGAGGGAATCGAATTTTGCATCAAAACGCTTTTCCATTTGTTCAAGAAGCCTTTCGGTTGAACGCTGATTAAGCCACGATGCTCCGAAAATAGCCAGCACAAGGGTAAAGAGAGAAATTATAATTGTGGTATTTGCGTCCATATTTTCTGCTTCGTAAAAAATTATAACATAATTATTTTAGATGCTTTAATAAAAATTTCCTCCGGCGAAATCCATTTCATACAACGATGGTCAATCGGACAATCCCGCAGCATACACGGTGAACATTCGACATCTTTGCGGCGAATAATTTCCGAGTTCCGGGGCTTTGTCGTCAACGGATTTGTCGGACCGAAAATCGTCAGAGTTTTTGTGCCGACGGCGGAAGAAACGTGAGCCAAACCCATATCGTTTGAAACGAGCAGATCAATTTCCGCCAAGATAGCCGTCGCTTCGGACAGCGAAGTTTTGCCCGTTAAGATTATCGGTTTGATTTTCGATTTTTCAAAAACTTCGCGTGAAACATTTAGTTCGTCTTCTGAACCGATCAGAATAACATTGGCGTTTAATTCGCTTTGCAGTTTATCGTTTAATTTTGCGTAATTCTCAGTTCCCCAACGCTTTGCCCGCGAATTTGTCGAGCCGACTCCTAATGCGATTGTTTTTTTTGATAAGTCAATTTCATTTTCTTCCAAAATTTTTCGGGCATTTGATTTTCTTTCATCCGAAACTTCCAAAGCGGAATTCGGCTGATTTTCCAAAACCGTTTTTGTCCCGAAATAAGCGTTTTCAACTTCCGCGATCAAATTCAAATAATAAAAAACCTCGTGTTTTTCATTTTTCCAAGCGGGCATTTCAAAAGAATCCGTCAGCAAAAAACTGCGACCTTCGTTTTTATAACCGAAGCGTTTTTTTGCTTTTCCTGATTTTGCAAGAAGTGCGGTTTGAAATGAATTGGTAAATAAAACAGCTAAATCAAATTGATTTTCACGCCAGATTTTCGCCTGTTTTCTAACCGTTTGCATCGAGTTCTGTTCTTTTTCAAAGGGCAAAATCTCATCAATAAATTCCGCATCCTGAAAAATCCCTTTCGCCCAACCGCGTGTATGCAGAAAGATTTGTGCAGCGGGAAAAATCCGCCGAAGTTCACGCAAAGCGGGAATCGTCATCACCGCATCGCCGATCCAATTTGTTCCACGCACAACGATTTTCATTTATCATTTATCATTTATCATTTATCATTTTTTTTCAATCACTTTTGATTAATGTTAAATGTTAAATGAACAATGTTTTTAAGCCTTGCTCGATACTGATCGCAGGTTTCCAGTCGAGTTCCTGCATTATTAGATTCAAATCCGAAACGTAATTCAACGGAACGGGTTTCGGCAGGGGATTTTTCTCGTCAATTACGGCTTGCAGTCCGTAAACTTCTTCCATTTTTTCAACCAATTCCCGCAAGGTCAAAGCGTTGTTTCGCCCGCCGCCGAGATTGTAGAGTCCGTGGCGGATGATCGAATCAATAAACGCTTGGCACGCTTCGGCAAAATCTTCGACGTGCAGAAGATCGCGTTTCGGTTTGCCGTCGGCGGGAAGTCTGATCGCTTCGCCGCTGCTGATCGCATCGGCGTAATGTGTAACGAAATTCGGTGCGTTGGCATCGCTTTTCGGAGCGTAAACCGTTGAAAGTCTGAAAATGCACGAGCGGAAATTATTTTTATTTGCGTAAAATGCAACGTATTTTTCGGCGATAAGTTTTGACCATTCGAGAGCGGATTGTCCCGAATAAATTGTCGAACAGGTTTCGGGAACTTCGGCGAAATTATCGGCGAATCTGCCGTAAACGTCCTTTGTCGAAGCGAATATAAAAACGGCGTTTTCCTTAATATTCCGCAGTAAATTTACCGTGCCTTCGACGTTATTTAAGAAAACTTCCTCGACGGCTGCGGGCGATTTGTCGAGTTGAGCGGCAAGATGTATGACGACATCGTAATCCGCCGCCCGCTGAACGTCCTGCAATTTTAATAAGTCCAAATCTGAACGGCGGGAAAAATCATCCGCACCGAAAAATCTGCGAATATGTGTGCCTAAAAAACCTCTGCCGCCGGTTACAAGTATTTTCATAGAAAAAATATTATAACGGAAAACGGAAAACGGAAAACGGAAAATTAAAGAAATGCCGTATCGGATAAAGATTGGTTTTCTCTGAAAGTTTATGTTTTTTATTATCCATTATCCATTTTCCGTTTTCCATTATTTTCACTGGTTCGATTTAATTAATTTCCGCATCGGTTCGGCTTTTCCGATGACGATCAACAGGTCGCCGCTCATAATTCTTGAATCGGCGGACGGATTAAAGACCATTTCGCCGTTGCGGTGGCGGATGGCGACGATAAGAAGATTTAATTCAGAACTTATATTGGTATCTTTGAGCATTTGCCCGATATATTTTGAATTTCGTTTGAGCGGTATTTCCTCAAAAACCAAATCGAGATTTTCGGCGACGATTGAATCCATAAAATCGGCGATTGCGGGTTTTGTCAAAGCTCTTGCCATACTGATGCTGCCGATGATCGTCGGCGAAACGACGCGGTTTGCTCCGGCACGTAATAATTTCGGTTCGGCTTCTTCTTCAACCGCACGCGACACGATATGCAGATCGTTATTCAGATCACGGGCGGTCAGAACGACATAAACATTTGCCGCATCGTCCGCCAGACAGGTTGCTATTCCGGCGGCTCTTTCAACTCCGGCTTTTTGCAAATTCGATTCCAATGTCGCATCGCCGATCAAAACATATTGATTGTTCAGATTGGCGGAATTGTCAATTCTTTTAACCTTTTTTTCATCCAGTTCGATAACGACATAGGAAATATTTTCTCTTTGCAGCGAGAGAATAACTCTGCGTCCGACGCGTCCCGCCCCGCAGATTATGTAATGATCTGATAATTTTTCCATTTCTTTTGTTCTGCGGCGGATGCCGAGTGCCGAAAAGATTTCGGCGTGAATAAATGATTGAGCCAGGAGGGAAAGTGCGTAAAGCACCGTTCCGACTCCGAAAAGCATAAAAAATATCGTAAATCTTTTTCCGCCGACCGTGTGCGGAATAATATCGCCGTAGCCGACGGTAGTAGCGGTTGCCGTTGTAAAATACAAACTGTCCAGCCAACTTAAGTTTTCAAAATATCTGAAACCGAGCGTTCCGATGGCAACCATTACCAAAATCGCAAGCAGAGCATAGACAAGTTTCCGCCTTAAATCCGATGTTATTTTTGAAATCAGAATCATTTAATGATTGGCAATAAAACCCAATTTACCAGTTATGATTTTTCACCGCAGAAACACAGAGTTTTTTTGTCAAACAAACTCTAAAATGAAAGATTTTATTTTAATTTTATCGGCATATCATTTCTCGATTTTAATTTTCTCTGCGTTTCTGCGTCTCTGCGGTTAATTTTTCCCAATAACCGTCAACTTGGGTTATACAGTAAAAATATTTGAAACTTATAAATTAAATTTGAATTTGGTAAAAAACTTGTTTAACCGATTTTACTAGACATAAGCCGTCCAAAACCTATAGTATTTTAAAAGCATTTGTTAAATGCTGAAAATCGGACGAAGGCAAATTACAACTTTCGTCATTCAAATCTACTCTAAATTTATTAAATGGCTCAAACGGTAAAATCAAAAAGAAAATATACAAAAGGCGGAAAGCCGTCAAACTATCGGCGTAAGGGCAGCCCGCCAAGAACATTCAAACAGCCTCCGCCAACGCTTTTTCGGCGTATTTTGCGGCTTATTTTTAATCCGGTAACTTTCGGGATCGTCGCTTTTTCGTTATTGGGTGTTTTTCTGACGGCGACGTATTTCTGGTTCGAATTTTCGCCGAAAATTGATCTGATGTTAAGCGGTGAGGTTTTTACGCAGTCCGCCGGAATTTATTCCGCTCCGAAAAACTTAAAGAAGGGCGAGAAGATTTCAAAGGATGATTTGATTGATTATTTAAAATCGGCGGGATACGTTAAAAAGGGACAAAAAGCGGACATCACCCGCAGCCGTTATGAAATCGTTGAAAATACGGTCGGGATCGAACCGGGAAATACGGCGGTCATTGACGGCAAAAGAAATTATCGCAATCTGACCGTTAAATTTAACAAAGACGGAAAGGCTGTCAGCGAAATAATTGACAAGGATTCCGAAGATGAGTTGAAAAAAACTCTGCTCGAACCGGAATTGTTGAGTTCGCTTGCGTCCGAAGGCGACGGCATCAGAAAGGTCGTTACATTCAACGATCTGCCGCCGCATCTCATCAAAGCCATTACCGTTACGGAAGACCGGGCGTTTTTCGAGCATTACGGCGTGAATTTTCGCGGAATCGCCAGAGCCTTATGGCGGCGTTATGATGGCGAAAACGAAGGCTCTGCACTGGAACGGCAGGGCGGTTCTTCGATAACTCAGCAGTTGGTGAAAAACCTTCTGCTCTCGCCCGAAAGAAGTTATGAACGCAAGGCGAAAGAAGCCTATATGTCTTTGATTCTGGAAACGCGGCTGACCAAAAAAGAGATTTTTACGCTCTATGCCAATCAGATTTATCTGGGGCAAAACCAGGGCGTTTCGATCTACGGAGTCGGCGAAGCGGCAAATGTTTATTTCGGCAAAGACGTTTCCGCACTTACTTTACCGGAATCGGCTTTTATCGCCGGAATCATCAGAAGCCCGAATCGCTACAATCCCTACAAAAATCCCGAAAGAGTCGAGCAAAGACGAAATCAGGTTCTCGATTCGATGCTTGAAGCAAAAGCGATTGATTACAAACAGGCGAAGCAAGCAAAAGAATCCGAACTTGTTTTAAACAAAGTTACGAGCAAAAAAGATTTGCAGGGAATGCCGTATTTTTCGCAATATGCTTTGGAGCAATTGCCGAAGGTTATCAACGATCCCGAAGCCGTTCAGCATCTGCGGGTTTATACGACGATTGATCCCGATCTGCAGGAAATCGCTTATAAAACCGTAAATAAACAGCTTACCCGTCTGGAAAAATACTTTAAAAAAGATAAACGCGGCAACTTAAATGCGGCACTCGTGGCGATAAAACCGAAAACGGGCGAAATCGTGGCGATGGTCGGCGGGAAAAATTATCTCGAAAATCAATTTAATCGGGCGACGGATGCGATGCGTCAGCCCGGTTCGGTTTTCAAGCCCTTCGTTTATGCAACGGCGATCAATACGGCTTATGAAACGAATTCGCGGATAATCACGCCCGCTACGGTTTTTACAGACGAGAAAAAGGTTTTCACATTTAATCAGGATACGTATTCGCCGAATAATTACGGAGATTATTTCTCGAATGAAGAATTAACTCTGCGGGATGCTCTGGTCAAAAGTAAGAACGTTATTACGGTTGACTTGGCGATGGAACTCAATGTCGGCAAGGTTATGAATCTGGCACACAAAGCGGGGTTGCCGAAAGTTGAAAGGGCGTATCCTTCAATGGCTTTGGGAACTGCCGAAGCAACACCTCTGCAAATGGCGGAAGCCTACACAACCTTTGCGAACTTAGGCGAAAAGATTTCACCGATAGCGATCAACCGCATCACGAGCGGCGACGGCACGACGGTTGTCGCTCCGGCGGGCGAGAAGAAAACGGTTTTGCGTCCCGATGTCGCCTACGTTATGAACGATATGATGAAGGACGTAATCAATCGCGGAACTGCCGCACAACTCAGAAACTGGGGGTTTACGAATATAGAAGGCAAAAAGGGTTACGCCGGAAAAACGGGAACTTCACGCGACGGCTGGTTTGTCGGCTTCACGCCGGAACTCGTAACGGTTGTTTATGTGGGGTTTGACGACGGCTCGAATCTGAATATGAAAGGCTCGGATTCGGCAATGCCGGTCTGGGCGGAATTTATGCGTGAAACTCTGCGGGAACATCCCGAATGGAACGGCGACTGGACAAAACCCGCTTCGATTCAAACAGCCGAAATTGATGTCCGCAACGGATCGGTCATCCGTGATCTCGACAACGCCGAATCCGAATCGGTCAAAACTCAACAGGAAATTATCAAACAAAATTCAAATTCAAATCCGGCGGCAAATATTGGAGAACCGCCGCAGAACTTAAAAGAACTTTATATCTCGAATATTCCAAACGAATTTCGCCGCGTCGAGATTTTCATCAGCGGAACTGTTCCGAACAAAATGCTGATTCCCGTTACCGATCAGGCTTTTGATAGACCTGATTTGGAACAAACTCCGAATCCTACGCCGACTCCGTTTACAACTTGGCAGGAAGCCCAAAAAGAAAAAAAAGGACAGAAGGAAAGCGAGATTGATGAAGACGAAATTTCCGCAAATATGGTTGATACGATAACCTTGATGTATTGTCCCGTTTCAAAAAAACGTGCGACGGCAAATTGCCCGAATATGTATTCAAAAGTTTTCAAAAAAGGAAATGAGCCGAAAGAATTCTGCCCGATTCACGATAAACCCAAGTAAGCAGTTATTAGTAAAGATATAGCATCAATTCAAAATGCAGAGAAAGAAAACAGAGATTTCCGTGTAAAATTCAAAAAATATGATTATTTACGAAATTATAGCCAAGGTCAGATTGGATTTGATTGATGAATACGAACAGTTTATGAAGGAAGTTCACATCAATGATCTGCTCGAAACCGAATATTTTAAGCGGGCGGAAATGACACGGGTTACGGATGGGATTTATCGTGTGCGGTATTATGTCGAAGACCGCGAAACTCTGGAAAAGTATTTTGAAACCGATGTTGAAAGGCTGCGGGAGGATTTTAACCGGAAATTTCCCGAAGGCATAAAGGTTTCACGCGAGATTTTGGAGATTTTATATAGTTCAGATTAGTTCGGGATTTTTAACAACTCCGATAAACGGCAGATTTCTAAAGCGTCCCGCAACATCCAAGCCGTAGCCGACGACGAATTTATTCGGAATCGTAAAACCCGTGTAATCAACCTTTAATTCGGTTTTGATACGCGGTTCGGGTTTGTCCAAAAGCGTGGCAACTTTTATCGAATTTGCACCGCGTGTGCCGAGTATTTTGATGAGCCTGTTGAGCGTCAAACCCGTATCAATTATGTCTTCGATAATAATCACATCTTTATCGCGGATCGGTTTCATCAGGTCTTTTATTATTTCAATATCGCCCGTCGAAACCGTGCCGTCTTTATAGCTTGCAACCGCCATAAAATCTATCTCCATCGGCAAATCAATCGCCCGCATCAAGTCTGCCATAAAGATACACGAACCCTTTAAAACACCGACAAGCACGACATCTTTATCGGCATAATCTTTGGTAATTTGTTCGCCTAATTCTTTAATTCTTTCCGCAATTTCTTCGGCGGAGAACATTGTTTCGAGATTGGAGTTTGTGAACTCGGTTTCATTTTTTGCTGTTTGTGTTGACATGATTTTTAGATTTTACGGTTTTTGCCAGGTTTTTCCAAAATCGTTTGTTTCCAAATAATAAAATTCACCTTTTTCTTTTTTATATTTGCTGAAAAATATTTTGCCGCTTCCGTCTTCGTAAATATTTATTCTTTCTATTTGACCGTAATTTACTACGGTATCCTCAATTTTAGAACCTTCTAAAATATTGAAAATTTTCCAAGATTCTCCGCCATTTGTTGTTACACCGATTTCCCATCTCATCCAGAAATAAGCAAAGTTTTTGCTTTTAACGATAAAGTTTTTAGCAGGAATTTTGTTAGGATCATCATTTCTGAATGTATATATCTCTTTTCGATAGCCGTTAATATTGTTTACAGATTCAATCAAATAATTTGCATCGCAGATAATAAAGCAGTTTACTTTATAAGCAGTTACATTTATTGAATAATCTCTATTAATTTCTTTTTCAAAAGTGTCAAAGGTTCTACCCGGTATATCTTGACAGGATGAAAATACAAGTAAAGTAAAGGCTAGCAAAAATATTGTAGAATGTTTTTTCATAATTTGCTCTTAAAAGCTATTCAACATACTATTTGAAAAAAGGATTTTAAGTCAATAATCTATGTCAGAAAATAATGAAACCCGCGAGCGTGTCCGTGAACTTGTAAAAAGTGTTTTGGAAAGTGTTCCGCTGGAAGATGAACCGCAGGAAAATCTGCCGGAACATATTGTCGTGAATTCTTTGCAGGATTCGTTTGAAAAAGAATTTGACCGCGATGAATCAGCAAAATCACTTTTGACCGAAGATGATTTTATAGGCTTGGAAAGCGGTGCAAAAGTTCGCGTGGCAGAGAATGTAAAATTTACTTTGCTGGCAAAAGAATTTGTCGAAGATAAAAATATTAAACTCGTTTACAAAACTTCACGAAACGATTCATTAAAAGTGAAATCCGTTGGTATTGGTGCAGATCACGGCGGTTTTGAAATGAAGGAACAGTTAAAAGATTATTTAAATGAGTTAGGTTTGCACGTCCGCGATTTCGGCACGAATTCTAAAGATGCGGTTGATTATCCAGACTTTGCATATGCCGTTGCTTCGGCAGTTTCACAAAAACACATAGACGTTGGAATCATCATAGACGGAGCAGGAATCGGTTCGGCGATGGCGGCAAATAAAGTTCCCGGAGTCCGTGCGGCGGCTTGCTATAATGTCGCACTTGCAAAGAATTCGCGTCAGCATAACGGAGCAAATGTTTTGACTTTGGGAAGCGGACAGAATTCCTTTGCGGAACTTAGGGAAATTGTAACGGCATTTTTATCAAATGAAATTACCGAAGAACGCCACAAAAAGCGGGTTGGAAAAATTGAC
>JBGTKR010000123.1:0-3953 GCA_041744535.1 Pyrinomonadaceae bacterium | reverse complement strand
AAATGAAACCTTTCAAAATAGGAGAAGTTGAGATAAATCCGCCGTTGACGCTTTCGCCGATGGCTGGAGTTACGGATTATACGTTTCGCCGTTTACTCAAAAAACGCGGCGGGGTCGGGATGACCGTGTCGGAATTTATTTCGGTGGAAGGGATGACGCGGAATTCGCCGCAGTCAAAGCGGATGATGCGGTTTATGGAGTTTGAACGTCCGTTTGCGATTCAGATTTTTGGGGCGAATATCGAGCGGATGGTGATGGCGGCGGAAATGGCTGAGGAGCAAGGTGCGGATATTTTGGATGTAAATTGCGGTTGTCCCGCACCGAAAGTTGTTAAAAAGGGCGGCGGTTCGGGATTGCTTAATAATTTGCCTGTTTTAGAAGAAATTTTAACGGAAATCAAAAAATCTATGTCGATTCCGCTGACATTGAAAATTCGGGCGGGTTTTGATGATGAAAATATAAACGCCGTCGAGGTTTCCAAAATGGCGGAACAATGCGGCGTTCAGCACGTTGCTTTGCACGGACGAACCCGGACACAGCGTTATACGGGTTTGGCGAATTGGGATTTGGTTAAACAAATAAAGGAAGCCGTTTCAATTCCCGTTTCGGGCAACGGCGATGTTACAACGGTTGAATTTGCACTTAAAAAATTTAAGGAAACAAATTGCGACGGAATTTTGATAGGGAGAGGTGCGATGCAGAATCCCTGGCTGTTTCGGCAAATTCAGGATGCTCTCAAAGGACGCGAAATTTATCAGCCGACTTTGCAGGACAAACAGGAAGTTTTGCTCGAATTCTTTGAATACTTGATCGAAGATATGCCGGAAAATGCCGCACTCGGCAAAATGAAACAGCTTGCCGGACAATTTACAAAAGGCTTACGCGGCGGTGCAAAATTCCGTCAGACGCTGTATCATTCACATTCGGCTCAGGATATTCTGAAAAATATCGGAATTTATTTTGACGTTTTGCATCAAGATGAAGATTACGGCGATAATGAAACAGAAACGGAAGTCGAAATGCTCGCTTCGTGCGATGCTCTGGCGGCTTAAATAATTTTATGAACTACAAAAAATTTATTTTCTCGATTGTTTTTATACAAATCTTTTCGTTTTTTTTATTTGCACAAACAAAAACGGATTCCGCAAAATCTGTTTCGCCGGAAGTTAAATCTTCGTCCGCTTTTGCCGAATTGCTTTTGCGAAAAACCGAACTCGAATCGGAACTCGAAGAATTGCTTGTCAGTTACACGGAAGAATTTCCGAAGGTTTCTGAAACAAGATACGAGATAGGCGTTTTGCAAAGGGAAATTGATAAACTCTCGAAAATAAAACCCGCCGAAAGCGGTAAATTGACTCTCGCTCTCGGAAAATTAATGGTTCGCAAAGCGGAGATCGAAACGGATCATTGGAATTTTAAAAACCGTTTTAGCGACGATCATCCGCAAACAAAACGTGCCAAACGCAAACTCGAAATTTTCGATAAAGCCATTAATGAAATTATGCAGTAAGAGAAAAAGTAAAAAGTAAAAGTAAAAAAATAAAAATAGCGAACAAACCTCAAATTGTTTTTTACTCACAACTCACAAAAACATCCCGGCATCTTTTATAAACCAAAACTGCTTTTCAAACATAAGGATTTATATGAAACGAATTTTGCTTTTTTTATTATTTGTCGGCTTATTATTTACATTTTCCACTAATCTTTCTGCCCAATCTCCGAATAAAATTTTAAGCAAAGCAAGCAAAGCCTTAGGCGGCGAGAAGGCTTTGAAATTTGTGCGGGCGTATGAAAAAAGCGGCAGGATTACGCGGGTGAAGGATAATTCGACGGGTTCGTTTGAAATGCTGGCGACCGAGCCGAATTTTTATAATGTGATCTATGATTTTGACGGCTTTGAAACGGAAGCGGGTTTTAACGGGCGTTCCGGTTGGATGAGAGATTCGCGTGAAGGCTTGAAAACCTTGACGGGCAAGGCGAGCGACGACTTTAAGGCGGAAGTTTTATATAGAAATTTGCGTTGGGTGGATTATAAAAGCCGCCGGGCGAAAATTACGGATGGCGGCAAAGCAAACATTAACGGAAAGCCAACAAATGTCGTGCTTTTGACATCTTCGGAAGGCGTTCCGATCAAGATGTTTTTTGATCCGTCGACGAATTATTTAGTCCGCGAAGAAATTCCCGCCGGAGAAATTACAAAAGTTTTTGAATACGGCGATTATCGGCAGGTCGGAAAAGTCAAAGAACCTTTTGAAATGACAGCCGAGATCGGTGATGAAAAATTTGAAATAAGATTTGACCAAATTCAGCACAACACGATGATTTCGCAGGGCAAATTTGATTTTCCGCGAATTTCCGGCGAACCTCTGCCCGATATTCCGCAACTGCTTGAGGAAATTCAGGCAAATCAGGAAAGGATCGAAGAAATTCTGGAAGATTATTCCTACAAACAAAAGATCATCAAACGCGAGATCAGCGACAAAGGGATTTTGCGTGAAACCGAATCGGAAACTTTTCAATTATCTTTTTACAAAGGCTATCGCATCCGCCGGCTTACCGAAAAAGACGGCAAGCCGCTTTCGGCGAAAGATCAGGCGAAAGAGGACGAAAAAGTTCAGGATGATGTCAGGGACATCGAGAAAAAAATCGCTAAAGACGAAGCCCGCAAAGTTTCGCAAAACCCGAACGGTTCGCCCGACGGCGAAGGCAGAAATGTTTCGATTGCCGAACTTTTAAAAGCATCACGCTTGATAAATCCGCGTCGGGAAAGATTAAAGGGACGCGATGTGATCGTTTTCGATTTTGAGCCGAATCCGAAATTTGATTTTAATAACGCGAAAAGTATGCTGAAATTTTTCGGCAAAACGGGCGGCGTAATCTGGGTTGACGAAAAAGATAAACAGATCGCACGCATCGAAGCCGCACTTTTTGACAGCTACAAAGTCGGCGGCGGCTTGCTTGCCAAACTTCGCAAAGGTGCGTCTTTTACTTTGGAGCAAGAACGTATAAATGACGAAATCTGGCTGCCGACCTCCGCCGATATAAATTTGTCGGTCAGAGTTTTGCTCGTCAAAGGAATTGATGTAAATCAGGTTATAAAATCTTACGATTACCGCAAATTCAAA
This sequence comes from Pyrinomonadaceae bacterium, assembly GCA_041744535.1. Lineage (GTDB taxonomy): Bacteria > Acidobacteriota > Blastocatellia > Pyrinomonadales > Pyrinomonadaceae > Aridibacter. The sequence continues at coordinate 828 of JBGTKR010000123.1, read as the reverse complement.
ACCGAAGTCGAAGGTGCGAAGGTCAACGATTTGAAATAATGGATAGCGGATAATGGATAACGGATAATGGATAATTCAGAAAAAGATATTATCCATTATCCGTTATCCGTTATCCATTAATATCTAGTTTACCAAATTGATATTGACGATATTTTTACCTCTTACAACCTTCAGAGATTTTATTTCTATATTTTCACTTTGCGGAATTTGTGCCGAAACGGGAATTTTGTTGATTTCCGTAATGACATCACCGATTTTAACGCCCGATCTTTCGGCGATGCTTTCTTTTTTCACCGCATTTACCTTCCAATTTTCATCTGTGGTCAAAATGCCGATTTCTACCAGAGTTTTTCTCTTATCAACAAATTCCGTTTCCGTCGCTTCATTAGCAGCGGAATTATTTTGCGGAAATAAAACCGGCGGCTGGGTTGATGCAAAATTTTCCGAGCCGACAAAATCTTCTTCGACGGGTTTAATAATTTTGTTGACGGTTTTATTTGATTTCTTAGTTTGTTTTATTTCTGCGGTTTGTTTATTTGTGAAATTATTATTCGGTTTTTTCGTTTCAATGATCGGCTGAACGACTTTATTTTCTGAATCCGTTTTTTCAGTTTCAGCCGCGATTGAATCCGGTAAATTACTTTTGATATTTTCTTTTATTTCAGGCTTATTTTCTTTATTGATCGCTTGCAAATTTTGATTTTCGGAAGTGAACAGGCTTGAATTAAAGATCACAAAACCGAAGATCAAAACCGCCGCTGCTAACGGCAGAGCAAAACGCAGAGTCTGCCAAAATACGGGAAGTGGACGCTTAACTTTTTCGGTTTT
>JBGTKR010000122.1:0-4682 GCA_041744535.1 Pyrinomonadaceae bacterium | reverse complement strand
TCTGGCAAGACCGGGAAAGAAAACTCGCCCAAGCCAGAGAGATACGAGCAGAAAAACGGCGGAACTGTCAAGCGACAGAAAAAGCTAAAATAGGACTAACGGAAAAGCTTAGTTTCTCCGTTTCACGCTGAACCATGACAGTTTTAGAAGCTGCAAAACTTTCTCCTTGGCGACCACAATCTTGGAGATTGCTTTCCGCTGTATATGAATCTTTAGAGCTTTATTCTGATTCAAAAGAAGCCTTAGAACAAGCTGATTATGTGCAAGAAGAAAGGGATAGACTATTTCAAGAAATTCTTTGAATTCAATCTATCTAACTTTTCCTCGCCTGCGATTGAACTGCCGTGATTGCGACGGCGTTGACAATATCTTCCGCTTTGCATCCACGTGAGAGATCGTTGCAGGGTTTGTCTAATCCCTGCAAAATTGGTCCGATGGCTGTTCCGCCGGTTAATCTTTCGGTTAATTTGTAGGCGATATTTCCGGCGTTTAGGTCGGGGAAGATGAGGACGTTTGCTTTTCCGGCGACGGTTGAGCCTTCGGCTTTTTTGGCGGCGACTGCGGGAACAAGGGCGGCATCGGCTTGGAGTTCGCCGTCAACTTCTAGGTTGGGCATACGGACTTTTATTGTTTTGGTGGCTTCGATAACTTTGTCGGCGTGGGCGTGTTTGGCACTTCCTTTGGTGGAGAAAGAGAGCATCGCAACTTTTGGTTCGACACCGAGCAAGGCACGGCAGGAATCGGCGGAAGCGATGGCGATTTCGGCGAGTTGCGTTACATCGGGATCAATCACGACACCGCAATCGGCGTAGATCATTGCACCATTATGCCCGAATTGTTTGTCGGGAACGACCATCAGGAAAAATGACGAAACGGTTTTGAATCCTTCCTTAACGCCGACACACTGAAGTGCGGCACGGACGACATTTGCCGTCGAATTAACTGCACCCGCAACCGAGCCGTCAGCAAGTCCCGAAAAAACCATCAAATTTCCGTAAAAAAGCGAATCTTTAACGATTTGTTCGGATTCTTCGAGCGTTACACCTTTTGAACGGCGGAGTTCGTGATAAAGTCTCGCCATTTTTTCAAAATCATCCGACGTGCGATGATTCAAAATATTTACGCCGTTCAAATTTATATTGACATCAACTGCAAGTTGTTTAATTACTTCCTCACGCCCAAGCAATGTAACTTTGGCGATGTTTTCGCTCGCACAAATTGCGGCGGCGTGAACGGTTCGCACATCTTCGCCTTCGGGCAAAATTATGTGCTGTTGGTCGGATGCGGCTTTTTGTCGAATTTTTTGTAGAATCATATTTTCATTTGGTCATTTATCATTTATCATTTACCAGTTGTCATTGAACAAACCTAACAAATTTTTTTACATCATAGAAAAGCATTGTTTGTTGAAACGGGCATAACTGAAAATAAGCAGTCCGATAAATGATAAATGATAAATGATAAATGGTAAATGGAGAAAAAATGGCTGATAAAGAAATAATCAAAGTCAAAAAGACAAAAATGAAACGTGCGGAAAAGCGGGAGAACAAAGGGCGGATGAAAAATTTTCTGATGTTTTTGCCGAATATGGTGAAACTTCTGGGAAATCTTCTTATAGATAATCGTGTGCCGATTGCGGAAAAGGCTCTGTTTGCGGCGGCAATCGTTTATGCGATCTCGCCGATTGATTTTATTCCCGATGTTTTTCCCTTTATCGGGCAGGTTGATGATCTGTATCTGATCGCGTTGACTCTGCTTAGACTTTTTAATTACACGGATGAAAATATCGTGCGGGAAAACTGGAAGGGCGGCGGCGACATAATTGCCTTGACGAGTTCGATTGCGGGCATTGCTCCTAAATTATTGCCGCAGAGAGTTTCGCGGGTTTTGACAAATCGTGTGAAGTTCGGCGATGCGGATAAGATTCTCGATTCGGTTAAAAGTTCGATGAAAAACAGGGAAAAGGTCGCGGTAAATAAATCGGATAAAAATATCTGAAAATTTATTGATTTGCAAAGACAGGTGTTTAATTTCAAAACCAGCCGAGTATAGTTTTTTTCAAAATTAAGCAATCGTGCATAATTAAATTAAACTGAACTTAAAAACTTATGATCTTTTCTTTGCGGCTTTACATCTTTGCGGGAGTCTTTTTTTACTATAAATATTATTCCCGCAAAGTCGAAAAAGGGCAAAGAAGAAAAAGCAGGAAACCGATTTAAACTGTTTCTGCTTGGGTGCCGAGTTTAATTCAAAAAAATCAACCATCAGCCGTTAAAAATCAAAAAAATAATTTCGGGCGGACAGACGGGAGCAGACCGTGCCGCCTTTGATTTTGCGTTGGAAAATGATTTTGAAACGGGCGGTTTCGTGCCGCAGGGCAGACGGGCGGAAGACGGCGGAATTCCCGACAAATATCCGAATTTGATCGAAACCGAAAAAAGAAATTATGCCGAAAGAACCGAATTAAATATTATCAATTCCGATGCCACGATGATTTTCTCACACGGTAAATTAAAAGGCGGCTCGCTTTTAACCCGCAGGCTTGCAAAAAGACACCGAAAACCTTTTCTGCACATAGATTTTTCGGAATTTGATTCTAGATCGGCAGTAGCCGACGCGAGAGATTTTCTCAATTCAAATGAAGTCAAAACTCTTAATATCGCGGGTTCGCGTGCTTCGGGCGATGAGAAAATTTATCAAAAGACAAAAAAGTTTTTGACAAATTTGTTCGATTAAATATGCTTGTCTTTGACAGAACTTTGCCGAGAAGCGTAAGAACTTTTTATGCCGCTTAAAAAATCCGTAAAAATCCGAGATTTCCTGCCGTTTTTGTCGTGGCTGAAAGATTACGACAAAAATAAACTTTACAAAGATTTCGTCGCGGGCTTAACCGTTGCAATAATTCTGATTCCGCAGGTGATGGCGTATGCGATCCTTGCCGGACTGCCGCCTGTTTACGGGCTTTATGCGGCATTTTTGGGAACTGCCGTTGCCGCACTTTGGGGAAGTTCGCAGCATCTCTCAACCGGTCCCGCCGCTCTGGTTTCCTTTCTCGTTCTGACCGCTTTAGTTCCGATTGCAAAGCCTGAAAGTCCCGAATTTATTGCACTAGCGATAATTCTCGCCTTAATTATCGGCTTGATTCAACTCCTGATGGGAATTTTCAAGCTGGGTTTTATAATGAACTTTATTTCCCACAGCGTAATTTCCGGTTTCACAACCGCCGCCGCGATAATTATTGCCGCTACGCAAATTCCCAATCTTTTCGGCTTTTCGGTTGAAAAACACGAATATGTTTTTCTAAATTTTTACGAGATTTTAAAAGCAATACCAAACACAAACATTCTGACTTTAGCAATCGGTTTAACAAGTGTTTTGCTGATAATTTCCCGCGAAAAGAAAATTTTCAAAAGCCTTTCCGATTTCTCTGATAGTAATGATAATCGGAATTTTACTTTCGTTTCTGCTGGATTTTGAAGCGAGAGATGTCGCCGTCATCGGAAACATTGACGCAAGTTTGAGTCTGCCGTCAATTCCTCAACTGTCCGCCGGAAATATTTTTGAACTGCTTCCGAGTGCTTTGATAATCGCCGTCATCGGCTTTCTCGAAGGCTACGCAATTTCAAAAGCGATCAGTCATAAATCAAAACAAAAAATTGATATAAATCAGGAACTCGTCGGACAGGGTTTGGGAAATATTGCTTCCAGTATCTTCAAAGGCTATCCGATTGCGGGTTCGTTTTCGCGGACGGCGGTTAATTATGCGGCGGGTGCGGTTACGGGCTTTTCGTCGGTTTTCGTATCGCTTTTCGTCCTCATTACAATTTTATTCCTGACACCGCTTCTGCAATTTCTGCCAAAAGCAATTTTGAGTGCCGTCGTAATTTCCGCACTCGTGGATTTGATCGAATTCAGCAAATTCCGCGAAACATTTAATCTTTCAGGCACGGACGGAATTGTTCTGACGACGACATTTTTATTCTCATTTCTCCTCAAGCCCGACGATGCGATCTTTATCGGAATCGTCGTATCTTTGGTTTTATTTTTGCGAAAAACGATTGTTGCCGATGTCGTTGAACTCGTCTTTGTAATGGAGGAGGAAAGATTTAAGACGATAACTTTCGGCAATGAGATCAGACTATTTTCAAATATTTTGATTTTGCGGATAGATATGTCCATATTCTTTGCCAATGCGAATAATATTGTTGATCAAATTCAGGAATTAGTTAATCGAAAAGGCGAAGATTTGGAGCATCTCATCATAAATTTTTCCGGCGTAAACTATGTTGATGTCAGCGGCTGCGAGATTTTAAGCGAATACTTCGAGGAACTCTGGGAACGGGATATAAAAATTTATTCAATGTATCGCAAAAAACCCGTCCGCGATATTATGCGTCGTTCGGGAATGCAGGACAGACTGATTATGCTTCACGATATTAAAGGATTCAAGGCAGAATTTATCATTCAAAAAAACGAAAACTTTCATTAGTGGTAAGTGGTGAGTGGAAGAAATTCATAACTTACCACTTACCACTTACCGTTTACCACTATTTATCACCCATTCTATGATTTAAAATCTCGATCTTTTCAAACGGCATATCAATTCCGGCGGCGGTAAAGGCATTGAAGATTTTCTCACGCAGTTCAGCACGAATCGGAATATGTGTTCGCACTTCATCGAG
>JBGTKR010000121.1:0-1657 GCA_041744535.1 Pyrinomonadaceae bacterium | reverse complement strand
AATTTTTCAGAAAAGGTCAGAAAAGTAAAAAGTAAAAAGGCAAAAGTGAAAATGTAAGTTTCCACTTTTGCCTTTTTACTTTTTACTTTTGCCTTAAATTTTACTATTCGGCAAATCGAGCATCTGAAGCGTTGATTCGGTCGGCGACCAGAATTTAACGATCCAAAACCACTGCATCGCTCCGACCACACTCAAAAAAATCGTATTCAGATAAAGCCCGTCGCTCGAAACCGGACTGAGCTGCAGATAATGATTCGCCGCAATCACTACCGGAACAACAAAAAGACTGCACGGCAAAGACAAGATCAAAGCCAAAATATTGAGTGCCAGAAGCGAAATTTCAAGCTGACTCGAATCAAAACCAAACCAATGAAACGCCAGCAAAACAAGCGAAATAACCGCAACCGCTAACCAAATCTGTTTAAAGTTAAATTTAATTTTCATTTTTTCTTACTCCTTTAAGTTTGATATTTGGTTAGACACCGTTATTTGTTGTTTTGTTCCTGTAACTCTATTTTAATTTGCTCTAAACATCATAATTAATTTGTCATTCGCATAAAATTTCAAAGTATCGTCTTGAATTTCAAAGCGTGTCGTTTCATCCAAAACCTGCAAAAAAGCAGATTCAAGCCGATTCGCATCCGCATTTGCACAGGCTCTTTTTGTGGCGGCGATTGGTGAAAAGTTCAAACTCGAACCGGAAACGGTAAATCCGCCCGAAAAACGGTTGCATCCCGCATCGCCCGACGCACGCATATTTTCACGTTCAAACTCGATGAAAGGTTTATCGCCACTCAAACTTTTTTCTCCGATCTTTGTTAAAACCCAACGCTTGCCGTAAATTGATTTCATTTCATTATTGGAATTGGAATTATTTTCCAAAGGCAAATTTGTCTGACATTTTGCCGAAGTTCTGACATCAATCGGCATTAGGTTCGGAGTTTTATCGCCTTTGAGATTAAAACCCAGATAGCTGATCTTTGAAGGGCAGCAGAGTGCATCAACCATATTGTAACGTGAAAATTCCGCCAGAATCCGCGTCGGACTTGCCAGCCGAACATCTATCAAAGATGCGTCCGTCCGCGAATTCATCGGCACGGGCGAAAGCGTTCCGGCAAATTTTCCGTCCCGATAAACAAACGCCTGAAACCCGAGCGGACGGCACATCCCGTCAAAACTCGACATCGCCCAAAAAATCTCCGTCGCGGCATAACGCTGCGACGCTCCGTATAATTTCCAACCCTTTTTAACGACGGATTTCTCCACCGCATTCAAAGGTTGGCGAATCTGCTCACTGCAACGCTTCATCATCACCGAATCGTCCGCCGGCTTTTTCAACGGATTCGGCAGGTCATTTCCCTGCCCGTTCCAATTTACAAGCGGTTTATCAAGCCACGAATCAGCCGTATTTATCTGCTGTGCCGATGCCGTAAAAGTATTTGAAATCATCGTTAAACTAAAAAATACTGTTAAAATCAAACTTTTATAGATCATAATTTCCCCTTTTGTTTATTAAATATATTTGAACATAAAAAAAACCGAAATCAAAATTTCAGTCTTTTTTCAACTCCCTGAATTAAAGAACGAATTTGCCCGTATGTGCCTGCACACAAAATCTATGATGCAAATTGTGTTTGGTTCGTTACTATTTGACTAT
>JBGTKR010000120.1:0-17132 GCA_041744535.1 Pyrinomonadaceae bacterium | reverse complement strand
GACCGGACAACCCGTTTTCATTGCCAAATCCATAATTTTACAGATTTTTCGAGCGTGAGTTTCCGACAGAGAACCGCCGAAAACAGTGAAATCCTGAGCAAATACAAAAACTCCGCGTCCGTCAACCAGCCCGTGTCCGGTAATCACGCCGTCGCCCGGATATTTCTGTTTTTCCATTCCGAAATCATTTGAACGGTGGACGACAAATTTATCAAATTCTTCAAATGAACCTTCATCAAGAAAAAAATCAACCCTTTCGCGGGCGGTCATTTTCCCTTGTGATTTTTGTTTTTCGACACGGGCTTTACCGCCGCCTTGTTCGGCAAGTGCTGATCTTTCTTTTAATAAATCAAGTTTATCAAAAGATTCTTTATTAGTTTGTAGCTGCATATTAATTACTTTAACTGAAATAAATATTTATGAAATGATATAAAAATAAGTATTGACTCATATTTTTCGTATGCTATGATGTTTTTGAAATGTGTTACTAAATTTCAACTTTAAGTTTCAAAGGCGGCTTATGTTAAGTTAAATGTCGTTCATAAATTTGCCCGGCTGCTTACCTGTGTTTAAGCTCTTTTTGAAATCCCCTTTTAATTACGATTAAATTAATCTGATCATTTTCTATAATTTAGATAAGAAATAGTCTAATTTATTCAGAATGCTTTTACAAAAGCTATTTAATTTGAAAACATTTTTTTATAAAAAAGTTCAATTTAAAAAAGACCAAATTAATTAATCACAACCCCCAAAATTAAGGAGATTAAAAACATGTTAAAAGAATTAAAGAAATGCTTTACAGGAATATCCACAGTTATTTGTATGATTATTGTCTTAGCTTTGACTTCGCTGACAGTACTTGGTCAAGTAACTAACTTCGTATCTGTTGGTGGTCATGATATTGACGGCTCTTCCGACAAGAATTTTTCAATTGTTGCAATGGTAAAAAAAGGTGTCGTATCAGGTAATTATACTGATAGATTTGCTGCGGATGGATTAAAGGGGTTTCATTCTAAGGTTTACTGTCTCTCCGTTAGTGGGAATGAAGCATGGATAGGTGGAATTATCACACAAGGAGATGATTTATATACAGAGGGTTCCTATGTTATGACAAGAGTCGCCGACAATGGGAAATCTTCAAAAGATACCCCTGATCAAATCAGTTTTTCTTTTCTGGTTCCACCTGAATTTCCCTGTGAAGTCCAGCCTAACTTTCCATTATTTAATATGAGTAAAGGACAAGTAACAGTAAGATAGAAAAAACTATAAAATTTATAACCAAAACGCTCTGTCTTGATGGTAGAGCGTTTTTTCAGTATTTTGGATATTATAATTTTCAAAAATCTTGCATAGATTGATGGGACAAAAAAAATTAGGCTGACAGAGTCCGAACTTTTGTATTTTGAGAAATTGAAATAAAAAACCAATAGAATTCGGAAAATAAGTTTACAAAACATTTCCTTGATTTCATATTTTTTTTGATACAAGTGATTATTACAAAATCAAGAATATTAAAATATAAAAGGGAATTGTCTTGATTTAATCATTTTTTCTATAGTGGAAACATTTTTATGAATTTCATTAACAAATTTATCAGCATAACTAAAAAGTTTTGCATTTTTCTCAAATTCATCTTCATCTAAAATCTCAAATGTAAAATCACTCCAAACCAAAATGTCTATGTCCAGATCAATATAATCTAAAATATTATTTTCAAATTTAGGCGGCAGATTTATATTGCAGTAAAAATTTCTCAGATTGCCACCGGGTTCGTGAAAACGAAATATACTATACCAGCGATCAAGCCAATAATATTCATAGGAAACCGTTCCGCGTCTGATAACACCTAAGTCTTTATGTTTGACCTCATTTTCAAATTTGCCAAGAAATATCAGCAGGGAATCCTTCCGCTCGATCAGATCAGCGTTCCAGCTTCGATGAATTTTGCCGTCAAATTTCCGTGAATTTATTGTTATATTTTTTTTCAGCAAATTATAAACCGTGGTTTTTCGTGAAATTTAAAACTGAAGCATTAAAATCCGCCGGATTTTCAAGATTGGAATAATGTCCGGCATTTTTAATAACGGATAATTTAGAACGGGGAATTTTTTCGTGCATTTTATTTGCTGAGTCAAGATTAGTAACCTGATCTTGTTCTCCAAAGATCAAAAGTGTCGGGATATTTATTTTACTTAAAAGATTAGTATGGTCATTCCTTTCAGCCATTCCGCGAAGTGCGGCAATTGCCGATTCGGGTGGGCAATTTAGGAATTCTTCTCTCAAATTTTGCAATAATTCTTGATTGTTTTGCTTTGTGTGGTCGCCTACAAGATCAGGCAATACGACCTCAACAAGTGCTTGTGAGCCGTTTTTTTCAATTTTTTTTATTAGTTCAAAACGCGAATTCTTTTTCTCCGCCGTATCCGATTCAGATGTTGTGTCGCATAAGATCAAGGCGGAAATTTTTTCGGGAATGCGGCAAAAGATTTCAAATGCAACATAGCCGCCCATCGAAAGTCCGCAAATAATAGTCTTTTCAATTTCCAGAAATTCAAGCAGTTCGACAATATCATTTGCCATATCTTCCATTAGATTTATGTCTGAAAAATTATGATTTTCACCAAAGCCGCGTAAATCAGGAGTGATAACCCGAAAACCCGATGCTGCGAAATTATCCGAATTCGGTTTCCACATCGTGCGGGAAAGCGGAAAGGCATGCAGTAAAATTAAATTTGACCCGTTTCCAAATTCTTCAAAAGGCACTTCCATAAGTTAAATTAAATCACTCTTTTCCGTTTTCGACAAATAGAACAATACAAGCGGTGTATTTGATAAAGGAAAAGGATTTTCTAATGAGAAAAGCAATCATATTTGATCTTCTGAAAGACCGCTTTGTAAATTATTTTTTAGTTTTTCCAACAGCATCATAATCAAAATTTTTTCGGTATCACTAAAATCTTTAAGTAATAAGTTCTCTAATTTTTCCCACTGAGTTTCAATTTCCTTTTGAATTGCCGAACCTTTCTTAGTCAGATACACACGCATTAATCGTTTATCTTTCGCACATTCCTTGCATTTAACAAACTTATTATTTTCCAGTTTTGAAACAAGTGTGTTGACGGTTGCGGGAGAAATATTGAGCAAACGGCTGATCTCAGCCTGTGATTGACCGTTTCCGTTCCATAGAGTTGATAAAAGTTGTGCCTGACCGGAGTGTAAACCAACTTCACTCATATATTTTTCACTAATGTTACGATGGGCAATTGTCAATTTGGTCAAGATGTTATGAAGATAATATTGCATAAAATAATCCTTAGCTAACTAATAAAATAATTATAAGCTAACTAAGGATTATTTTAAAGTGCCGATTTATAAATTAAAAAAAGCGATACGGATGCTATAATAATTACAGTTAATTCTTAATGATATAGGGAAAATTATTAAATGAGTGAAAATTTTATAAAAAAAAAGACGGATTTAAAATCAATCAGGGACAAACTGTTACGTTTTCATAAAAGTTTAATGGATTGGGATAGAGCAAAATATGAAAGGGAATTCGGTGCTGTAACGGCAGGAAAATTTCTTGAAATGCTTTTGAGCGATAAAAGATTTGAATGGCTCAGGACAATATCTACGCTAATTGTTCGGATAGATGAAACATATGATTTGGATGATGGCGTGTCGGGTGAAATGCTGGATGGTTTTTATCGGGAAATAAATGACTTATTTGATGAATCGTCGGAAGAATATAAAGATTTCAAAGACAGATTAAGTGCCGCACTTCCTGATTTGCCCGAAGTCAAAGATTTACAAACTGAAATACTGGAAATACTTGAAAAACAAAAACAGGCGTGATAATTATCACGCCTGTTTTATCCATTTATACGATTTAATCAAATTTATTCTCTTCCGCTTTTTTTCCAGTCGTCTAAGAAAGCATCCAGACCTTTATCGGTTAGGGGATGCTTAACTATCTGTTTAAACACTTTGAAGGGAACGGTTGCCACATCTGCTCCGGCTAGAGCCGATTCGACGATGTGCATCGGATGCCTGATGCTGGCGGCTAAGATTTCCGTTTCATAATTATAATTATCATAAATCTGAACAATATCTCTGATCAAATCCATACCATTTTGCGAAATATCATCTAAACGCCCGATAAACGGGGAAATATAAGTCGCTCCGGCTTTTGCCGCCAAAAGTGCCTGAGAAGCAGAAAAACAAAGCGTAACATTGACCTTTGTGCCTTCTTCGCTCAGAATTTTAGTCGCCTTTAATCCATCCCAAGTGAGCGGACATTTGACAACGACATTATCGGCAATCTTTGCCAGCTCACGTCCCTGTTCGAGCATTCCGTCCGTGTCAATAGCGGTAACTTCCGCCGAAACATCGCCGTCAACAAGGTCGCAAATTTCGGCAATTCTCTCCTTAAAATCAATATCACCTTCCTTTGCGACCAAAGAAGGATTGGTTGTTACGCCGTCCAGCAAACCCAATTCGCTTGCTTCCTTTATTTCATCCAGATTGGCGGTATCTATAAAAAACTTCATAAAATCTCCTTGTAAAATATAACTTAAATAGAAATAACTTTATTTGATAATTTACCTATATTTTCGATCTCGACCTCACACAAATCCCCGTCGGATAATTTAGAAACACCTGAAGGAGTTCCGGTGGCGATAACATCGCCCCGTTTTAAAGTCATTTGATTTGAAATGTATCTTATCAAAAAGGGAATATCAAATATCATTTGCGAAGTCCTGCCATCCTGTTTTATTTCACCGTTTATCTTGGTCGTTATTCGCAAGTCGGAAACATCAACTTTTTCAGCTTCAACGATAGAACCGATCGGGCAAAATGTATCGAAAGACTTTGCCCTTGTAAATTGAATATCCATTTTTTGTAAATCTCTGGCAGTAACATCGTTTAGGCAGGCAAAACCGTAGATAAAATCAAGAGGATTCTGCGTATTGCGAATGTTGCTGCAATCTTTTCCGATAATAAGTGCAAGTTCGCCTTCGTGTTCGACCTGTTCGGACTGTTTAGGAATTTTAATTTCATCCCGGTCAAAAATTATTGATGAAGGTGCTTTAAGAAAAAGCAGAGGCTCAGTAGGAATCTCATTATCTAATTCCTTAGCGTGGTCGGCATAGTTTCTTCCGACACAAACTATTTTTGAAGGTATCCCGAAAATTAAATTTGATTTTTCCGTGTTCATACTTAAAATGCTGTTTCTGAAAATACTTCGGAAGGTTCGCTTGTGTTTCCGAAATTATCAATCGCTGTTAAATAATAATAATATGTTTTTCCGGGTTCTACTTTTTTATCCTGATACGTATTGGCTTTGAGAATTTCCTGTGTCAAAAGCGTCCATTCCGATTTTGGCAGAGCGGGATTCGTCGTGCGGTAAATTTTATAACCGGCAATATCTTTTTCTAAATTAACGGCAAAAAATATCGAGATATTATTCGGTGCGGCGGCAACCGTTATTGCTCCCGGCGGGTTCGGAGCAAATGTGTCCTTCGGCATTATCTCTAAAGTTTCGGAACTTACGCTCTCGACTTCCTCACCGTTGCTTCCGAGTGAAACCGTTCTGATAAAATATGTATAAATTGTATCGAAATTAAAAAATTCGTCTTCAAACTCGGTTTCTTGAATCAGAGAATTATTCAGACGCTTGGTCATCCCTTCTTTGCCGGAACGGTATAAATTATAGCCTAAGATATTTGCAGGTTTCGATCCGTCAACATTTGTTTCAGGGGCGTTCCAATTTAAAGTGATCTGCTCTTGCGAAATTCTTGCAGTCAGATCGGTCGGGTTGAGAGCGATTCTGGAACTCGGTTCGATCAAAAGAAAATTTGAAAACGCTGCTTTTTGTCCCGATGAATTTACAAAACGGATCGCATAACGCAGTCGTGCCGGCTGTCCGGCAAATTTTAATGTATCAACATAAGCTTTTTCTTTTAACTCAAAATCCGAATCTTCGAGTGGAACGGTTGCTATCAGAGTACTGCGGGAAGCAAATTCCTCTTCGGTCAAACTGATGGGAGCGTCAAGCGGTTCTGCCAAACGATATATATCGGCACGATCAATATTCAAAAGACTTCCGTCCGAAGCATTTCGGGCAGGCATCTGCCAGACAATTCTGATCCGGTCTCCGATCTGCGTTCCGTCAATCGCAACTCTCTGCGGGATTCTTTCAATCGGCGGAAGAGGCGGTTTTCTTTTGCCGCAACTTGAAAAAAGCGTTAAGGCTGTAAAAATAAACAATAAACACGCTATTTGTTTAATCAGCGTGTTTAAGTTTGTTTTTTTAAAAGATGTAGTAAGCATCTGCATAAAATTACAATATGTATTGTCTTAAATCTTTGTCTTCGACCAGTCCTTCGAGTTTGTCTTTGACATACTTTTCATCAATGATCTGATTTTTGTTTTCCAATTCAGCACCCAAAAAACTTATCTCTTCAAGCAAGGTTTCAAGTAGTGTGTGTAACCGTCTGGCTCCTATATCCTCTGTGTTTCGATTGATTTCTTCGGTCATTTCAGCTAAGGTCGAGATTGCATCCTCTTTGAATTCGAGTTGAATACCCTCTGTTTTAAGCAACGCTTGATACTGCTTAATAAGCGAATTTTTAGGCTGTGTAAGAATCCGCTTAAAATCGTTTAAAGTCAGAGATTCCAATTCCACACGAATCGGAAAACGTCCCTGCAGTTCCGGTATCAGATCCGATGGTTTGGAAACGTGAAATGCTCCGGCGGCGATAAATAAAATATGCTCGGTGTTGACCATTCCATAGCGTGTATTGACATTCGTTCCTTCGACAATCGGCAGCAGATCTCTCTGCACGCCTTCGCGGGAAACATCCGCACCGCCGCCGCGGTTGTCGCTGCCGGCGATTTTATCAATTTCATCCAGAAAAATTATCCCGGAAGCTTCCGTTCTGTCAATTGCCTCTCGTGTGATCTGTTCCATATCCACGAGTTTTTCCTGCTCTTCTCTGACCAGATAATTTCTCGCTTCGGAAATCTTCATACGGCGGCTGACCGTCTTGTTTGGAAAAAGATTGCCGAACATATCGCCGAGATTGACACCCATATCGTCCATTCCCTGACCACCGACGAAATCTATCATTCTGCCGGAACGATCCTGAGTTTCGATCTCGATCACGCGGTCTTCAAGTTCGCCGTTCCGCAGTTGATTTTTAAGTTTTTCCCGCGTGCGTGATAAATTCGGCTTGGCAGTTTCATCTATCACATCAATATTATTTTCAGATTCAAAATTATTTGAATACTTGCCCGAAGATGGAAGCAAAGCGTCCAGAATATCTTCCTCGATATTTTGTTCGGCTCTTTCCCGGACATCCTCGAAAGATTTTTGTTTAATCATATCAACGGCAATATCCGTTAGTTCTCTGACCATACTTTCGACATCGCGTCCGACATAGCCGACTTCGGTAAATTTTGATGCTTCGATCTTTATAAAAGGTGAATCGGCAAGTCTTGCCAGCCGGCGGGCAATTTCGGTTTTGCCCACCCCGGTCGAACCGATCATCAGAATGTTTTTCGGCAAAACGTCCCTGGCAATTTCGGGCGGCAGCTTTTGTCGGCGAATTCGATTTCGCAAAGCAATCGCCACAGAGCGTTTAGCTTTGCCCTGACCAACCACGTATTTGTCCAATTCCTCAACGATCTGACGCGGTGTCAGAGCATCCAATCTAGGTGTATTTAATCCTTCTTTTGTTTTTCCGCTTAAAATTATAGCCATTATTAATTTTATTTAATTTATAAAATATTTATAAATTTATATCTCTTCCAACATTATTTCCGAATTCGTATATATACAAATTTCACCCGCAATTTTTAGTGCTTCGCGGGCGATTTCCTTTGCCGTAAGTTCCGTATGATTCATCATTGCACGAGCCGCAGCCAGTGCAAACATACTGCCCGAACCGATTGATAGTAAACCTTCGTCCGAAGCGATCACATCTCCGTTACCGGAGATCAGGAACGAATCGCTTTTATCGGCAACAATCATCAGTGCTTCCAGATTTCTCAAATATTTATCCGTTCTCCAATCTTTTGTAAGTTCGATGGAAGCTCTTTCCAATTGTCCTTGAAATTGTTCGAGCTTGGATTCGAATCTGGATAAAAGTGTAAATGCGTCCGCCGTTGCTCCGGCAAAACCAGCCAGAACTTTATTATTGTGGATGCGGCGGACTTTACGGGCATTGCCCTTGATAACCGTTTCTCCTAAAGTTACCTGTCCGTCGGCAGCCATCGCCGTTTGATCATTCCGCTTGACCAGTAAAACGGTAGTTGAACGTATTTTGTTTAAATTTAATTCGTTTTTCATATATATAGAATTGTTATAATAAATCTTTAGTATGAAATGCTCAAACAGACAGCACATCGTTTTATACCGGAAAAGTCAAAGATGTGGAATTAAAAGTATTTTGAATTTTATAAACCGAATGATTTTCTTTATTATGTTAAGAGATTTTAAATTATATTGAATTATTGAATTAAAGAATTAAATAAAAACATTCCTTTTGTATTAAACGTAATATAAATAGATTTAATTACTTGAGGTGTCGCGGAGTTTTGGGCAGAAACCCGAATGTCAATGAGGGTGCGTTCGGGAATTAACCGGCAATATCCAAAAAGCACCCTCCATAACTGTCGGGTTTCCGCCTTGAAAAACTCCGCGACCCCTCAATTACTTTATAAAGCAGAATATTTTTAGGGGAAAATAGTAATACTTACCGAAAATAAGAGTTTGTAAATTAAACTTTATAAATTACTTAAAGTATTTGTTTAAGAGTCGGCAGAAATACTTAATGTGTTACTTTAGATACTAATGGCAATACATCAACTAATGGAAGTTAAACTAGGGGTAGAAAAGAGTTTAGCGGAAAATGTAAATCACTTAAAAAACTCTCGCATTGGATTAATTTGTAATCAAGCATCGGTAGATCATAAATTTAACCACGCGGCAGATCTGTATTTTCATAATCCTGAGATCAACTTGACGACTCTTTTTGGTCCGCAGCACGGGATACGCGGGGATGTTCAGGATAATATGGTTGAAACTTCACACGGAGTTGATAAAAGAACAAACCTGCCCGTTTATTCCCTTTACAGCGAAACACGCGAACCGACAGAAGAAATGCTCAAAAATGTAGATATATTAGTATTTGATCTACAGGATATAGGCGGCAGGGTTTATACTTTTATATATACGATGGCATATGCGATGAAGGCTTGTGCAAAATTCGGCAAAAAATTTATCGTTTGTGATCGTCCAAATCCGATTAACGGAATTGATATTGAAGGCAGCCTTTTGGAAAAGGGACATGAATCATTTGTTGCCCAATATCCGCTCCCGATGCGGCACGGTATGACCGTCGGCGAACTGGCAAGATTTTTTAATGATGAATTCAATATTAAATGCGAGTTGGAAATTATTAAATTAGATGGTTGGGACAGGAAAAATTATTTAGATGAAACCGATGCCCCCTGGGTAATTCCATCGCCGAATATGCCGACGGTTGATACTGCTGTTGTGTTTCCGGGAACGGTTTATTTTGAAGGAACACAAGTATCCGAAGGACGCGGAACGACCAGACCGTTTGAATTTGTCGGGGCGGATTTTATCAATGCTTATGATTTTGCAGACGCTCTTTCAGAAATAGGTCTTGAGGGAGTAATTTTCAGACCGACAAATTTTCAGCCCACATTTCAGAAATATGCCGGAAAAAGCTGCGGCGGTGTTTTTGTTCACGTTACCGACAGAAGAAAATTCAAACCCGTGATAACGGGCGTTGCGATGGTTAAAACATTGTTCGATATGTATCCGAATCGGTTTAAATGGAAAGAGCCGCCCTATGAATACGAATTTGAAAGAAATCCTTTTGATGTTATTGCCGGAAATACAAGATTACGGCAAGCATTTGAAAACGGAGATTCGTTAAATGAGATTAAGGCGTGTTGGGAAAATGATGAGAAATTATTTTCAGAAATACGAAAGAAATATCTTTTGTATTAATTCGTGTAAATTTTTTATTTACAAGTTTTAGGCTGATATTGTTAATGTTGATTATTGAAGTCTGTTCGCAGACTTTTAATGTAATTGTTTAAGACGTAATAATTTTTATGAACAATCCTTTTTTAATTGGTGTTTTATCTTGGTTTCTGCCCGGAGCAGGACATATTGCACTTGGTCGTTTGAAACGAGGTCTGATAATCGGAGGCGTGATCTGGTTGATGTTTATCATTGCCATTATAAGCGGCGGAGCATATTATCCCGGTCTGACCTATGAAGAAGGGGCATTGCTGTATTTATTAAACGCCTTTGCAAAATTGGGAAACGGTTTAGGGGCTTTGGTAAGCTTTTTTCTCAATGCAAATCCGCCGGAAAATGTTGCGGCTTGGGGAACATTCGAATATGGCGGAAGGTTTTTGGAAGTTGCGGGACTGTTGAATTTTTTAGCGGTCATTGATGCGGTTGATATACAGAGCGGGAGGAAGGAATAATGATACATTTTTTATATCTGATCGGTTTCGCTCTTTTTGTTTCGGTTGCATTTGCTGTTTTTGCGGTCGGTGATGATAAGGAAAGAATTATCTACGGTCTTAAAACCTTCGCCCAATTTGTCGGAATCAGTCTGATACTGGCTTGGATATTTTATTTTATTCCCTGGTAAATTATGGCTTTAATAGAAACAGAGGGGTTGGTCTTGAGAAATTACAATCTGGCGGATGCCGATAAGATCGTTGTATTTCTGACAAAATCCGAGGGACTTGTTCGTGGTGTCGCTAAAGGTGCAAAACGTCTGAAAAGCAGATTTGGCGGCACTTTGGAGCCTTTTTCCATTGTCAATATAAATTATTTTCAGAAGGAACAGAGGGAACTTGTTTCGATCAGACATATCGAACTTCAAAAATCATTTTTTAAAGATGCAAGCAATATTAAATTTTTGCAAAAATTTGCATATTTAGCCGATCTTTTGATTGAATTTGCTCCGCCTCACGATCCGAATTACAGATTATATAAGATGTCAAAAGTCTGCCTGGAAACCGCTTCGCTCAATCCAGAGAATCTGGAAGCCGTCGTATTATATTTTGAATTATGGGTTTTAAGACTCGGCGGTTATCTTCCATCGTGGGATTTATGCGGAAATTGTAAAAAAGAATTCGGCGTTGATGAATCGGCAAATTTACAGCGGGACTTTCATGTTTTTTGTAATATTTGCCAAAATAATCGCCAAGGATTTCAGATAAATAAAACTCAACGAAAAATATTTTCACTTGCCCAAATGATTTCTCCGCAAAGGTTTATCAATATTACGGATGATTCTACGGTTGATTTGATCGAAGTATCCGATGTTTTGAAAAGAATTATTTCAAATGTTTTGGGTAAAGAAGTCTTAGGTGAAAAAACATTTTCCGCAAAATATTAAACTCCAATGCGACGATTTAGTTTTTTAATTTCAAAATATATCTTTCAAGCAGTATTGCCATACTTTGTATTTACGTGGCTGCTTTTAAGTGTAATTTTGTTCGTGCAGCAAGCCGGACGATATTCGGATTTGCTTTTTAATACAATGCTGCCCGGAAATCTGGTCTGGCAGTTGACATTGGCTTTAATTCCGAATGTTTTATCTTTTACTTGTCCGATCGCCGTTCTGGTCGGAGTGATTATCGGTCTTTCCCGTATGCAGGGAGATAGTGAAATGGTTTCGCTCAGAGCGACGGGTGTCGGTAATCTGCAAATTGCGATTCCGGTCGTTTTGCTCGGCATCGCTCTTTCATTTTTTGCATTTTTTATAAACCTCAGAGGAGTTCCGATCGCCGCCCAGATCGTCCGCCAAGTAGCCTTACAAGCCGCATTATACAAACTGGAATCGCCTATCGAACCCGGTGTTTTTAATACGGAAATTAACGGTTATACGATCTATGTAAAAAACGGAAATATCAAAGACGGAACATGGGAAGACATCTTTATCCATCAGAATGACAGGAAAAATAATCAAGTGCGTCTGATAACATCAAAGAATGGGAGAATAGACACGAAAGATGATGACTCGGAGATCGTTTTAGAAAGTGCGACCGTAACGACTTTTGATACGGAAAACAGGGAAAAAATAATTTCCGAAAAAGTTAAGAATCTGCGACTGGTCGTGCAGACAAAGCGTGGAGAAATTATTGATAAACTGGCTAAAACAAAAGAAACTCCTGAAGAAATGGGGCTGAATGAATTAGTTGTTTATATCAAAACTCTGGAGGGTAAGGAAAAAAGGGAAACGCAGGTTTTGTTACAGCGTAAAATTCTGCTTTCGATTGCACCTCTGATATTCGCCTTATTAGGAACCGCTCTTGTTTTAAAATTCAGTCGCGGCGGGAGAGGATTCGGCGTATTTTTAGCTTTAATAAGTCTAATCATTTATTATTTGTTGACATTGATTAGTGAACAAATGGCAAGAGTCGGTAATATAAAAACTTCCACCGCGGCATTAATACCCCTGATTACAAGTCTTCTGGCAATAATCTGGTTATTTATTTCAAAAAGATTCAATATCACACGCAGATTCTCATTAGTTAGTTATTTCCAAACGGGTGTTTCTGAAAACAATAGAAAAATTAACTCAAAGAACTCTTTAATTGATTTAACGACAGGAATTATGGATTTTGATCTGGTTCTGACTCTTTTAAAGAATTATTTCATAACACTTTTATTTTTAATATCCATCTATCTGGTTTTTACGGCTTTTGAACTTTGGAAATTTGCCGGAACTTTTGAAAACGGTTTCAGATTGCTTATAACATATCTCGTATTCCTGATTCCGTATATCTATATTCAAATTTCTCCCTCGGCTCTAATGATCGCGGCACTCGCAACTTATGTCATCAAAACGCGGCAAAATGAAATAGTTACGTGGACTGCCGCCGGGCAAAGTTTATACAGACTGCTTTTACCTTGTTTAATACTCACGTTTGTCATAGGGGGAATTAATTTCGGTTTACAGGAAACATTTATTACAAAAGCAAACAAAATACAAGATACTCTCCGGGAACAGATAAGAAGTCAAAATGCGTCCCTCAAAAGGACCGGAAAGAACTGGATAGTTTCAGATAATCGTATTTATTCGTTTGACAATACAAATGCGTCTGATAACGAAAAAACAATTATCAATAATTTGAATATTTATGAGTTTAATAAAGAAAACACACGGCTCGAATCTTTCTGGAGTGTCAAAACAGCAGTTTGGTATGATAATTATATAAGATTTTTAGACAAAGCGGAGAAAACAGTCTGGAAAGAAGGAAAAGTCAAACGCCGACACATTACGGATAATCAGATCAGAGAAAATTATAATCCGTTCAAACAAAATATTGATAAACCTACTCATCTGACCATTTCCGAAACCAAGGAAAGAATTAAACAGACGCAGTCGGAACTGGAAGCCAGAAATTACAGTATTTCCATCCAAAAGAAATATTCAACCGTATTTTTACCTTTTGTAATGATAATTTTTACGATTCCATTTGTCCTGTCTCTAAAACAAAAGGGAAATGTCGTTACATTGGGATATGCAATTGCTATGTGGTTGGTATATATGGGAACAACGAGTGTTTTTGAACAGTTCGGGCAGAGCGGGTTTTTATCACCGTATCTAGCAGTCTGGAGTCCTTTGATCTTGTTTACAATTATCGGTTTATATTTAACTTCAAAAATCAGAACCTAAAAAAACGCCCGGGTTTTATGCCGGACGTTCTTTTGGTCATAAATAATTTCAAACGCTTTTAAGTTCCTGTTTCCCAGCTTCCCATATACTCGATCATTTCCGGTGTCAGTTCATCAATCTCTATTCCCATAGCTTTTAATTTCAAGCCGGCGATTTCCTGATCAACTTCTTCAGGTAATACGTGAACCTTGTGTTCGAGTTTTCCTTTATTTTTAACGAGGTATTCTGTTGATAACGCTTGGTTTGCAAAACTCATATCCATCACGCTGGCAGGATGACCTTCGGCGGCGGCTAAGTTTATTAAACGTCCTTCGCCTAACACAATTACACTTTTATCACCGTCTTTTAAGTTATATTCCTGCACGAACGGTCTTCTGTCAATGGGTTCGTCCGACAGTTCACGTAAAGCATCAAGGTTGATCTCCAGATCAAAGTGTCCGCTGTTACAGACAATCGCTCCGTTTTTCATTTTAGCAAAATGATCTCTGTCAATGACGTGGCGGTTTCCGGTAACGGTAACAAAAATGTCGCCGACTTCAGACGCTTTATCAATCGGCAGGACACGAAAACCGTCCATTACCGCTTCCACCGCTTTGATCGGATCAATTTCCGTAACGATCACATTAGCCCCCAAACCTCTGGCTCTCATGGCGACACCTTTACCGCACCAACCGTAGCCGACAACGACCAGATTTTTTCCTGCCAGTAAAATATTAGTGGCACGGATTATTCCGTCGAGCGTAGATTGTCCCGTGCCGTAGCGGTTATCAAAGAACTGCTTGGTCTGAGCATCGTTGACAGCCATTGAAGGGAACTTCATCACGCCGGCTTTTTCCATCGCCTTTAAACGGACGATTCCGGTTGTGGTTTCTTCGGTCGTTCCGATAATTTTATCGGCGTGATCCTGATATTCTTTTAACATTGTCGCAACCACATCCGAGCCGTCATCAATAATTATGTCCGGTTTTGAATCGAGAGCGATGCGGACGTGGCGGTTATATGTTTCGTTCGATTCGCCCTTGATCGCATAAACCGGGATATTCCAGTCTTTAACGAGCGAAGCGGCAACATCGTCCTGTGTTGAAAGCGGATTTGAAGCGATCAAAATTGCATCCGCCCCGCCGGCTTTCAAAGTTCTGGCTAAATTTGCCGTTTCCGTGGTGATATGAGCACAGGCGACAAGTCTGACTCCTTCAAGCGGTTTTTCTTTACGAAAACGCTCACGTATCAATTCGAGAACGGGCATTTCACGGTTTGCCCATTCGATTCTCTGTTTGCCTTGCGGGGCAAGGTTTATATCTTTTATATCGTATTCCATTACTGTTCCTTCTTTTGCCATATTATTATTTATCTAAATCCTTTATATTCATAAAATAAAAGGCAAAAGTTTATAAAATTCATTAAAATATTTATTAAACCTTTACCTTAAGTTTCTAATTTTTACTTACCGGATGCAGCACCGTTTGTTGCACTATTTTTTAATGCTTCCGTTTTATCTGTTTTTTCCCAAGAAAATCCTTCACGTCCGAAATGTCCGTAAGCGGCTGTTTTTTTATAGATCGGACGGCGTAGATCCAGAGTTTCAATGATTCCCTTCGGAGTTAATTCAAAATTTTCGCGGACCAAATCCGCCAACGCTTCATCGTCAATTTTACCTGTTCCGTGTGTGTCAACCAAAACCGAAACCGGTTCCGCTACACCGATGGCATAAGCCAGCTGCACCGTGCATTTATCAGCTAATTCGGCGGCAACGATATTTTTTGCAATGTATCGAGCCATATATGCGGCTGAACGGTCAACTTTGGTCGGGTCTTTGCCCGAAAACGCTCCGCCGCCGTGCGGTGCATAACCGCCGTATGTGTCAACAATAATCTTTCGCCCGGTCAGACCGGCATCTCCCATAGGACCGCCGACCACGAAACGTCCGGTCGGATTGATATGAAATTTTGTATCCTCGTCGAGTAATTCTGCCGGAATAACCGCTTTGATAACCTTTTCCATAATCTCGGAACGTAATTGATCATTCTCTACCTCGTCCGAATGTTGAGACGAAATTACAACCGCCTCGACTCTGGAAGGCTTGCCGTTTTTATATTCAATCGAAACCTGCGATTTTCCGTCAGGTCGCAGGTAGGGAAGTTCTCCGTTTTTTCTGACTTCGGTCAACCTTTGAGTCAGATCGTGTGCCATCTGAATCGGCATCGGCATCAGTTCGGCTGTTTCATTACAGGCATAACCGAACATCAGTCCCTGATCTCCCGCTCCGCCCGTATCAACGCCTTGAGCAATGTCGGGTGATTGTGTGCCGAGTGCGTTCAAAACACTCAGAGTTTTACAATCATAGCCGAATAATGCATCGTTATAACCAATGTCGTTGATCGTATCTCTGATGATCTTTTGAAAATTTATGCTCGCCTTCGAAGTTATTTCGCCTGCGACGACGGCTAAACCCGTTGTAACCAATGTTTCACATGCCACACGGCTGTTCGGGTCTTGTTCCAATAAAGCATCTAGAATAGCATCTGAAATCTGGTCGGAAATTTTATCGGGATGTCCTTCCGTTACGGATTCGGACGTAAAAAGAAAATTTTTATTGCTCAATGTTTTAATACTCCTTAATTATTAGGAAAAATTGTTTTTGCTAATATTTTACAAAAGGGAAATTTTATCCGTTTACAGATAAAGTGTCAAAGAGTAAAAAGTTTTAGAAATTTCTCCGAAGTTTTTAATTGATAAATACAAGTATTTTATTTAAGGGTAATTATAAACATAATATACCCATTGCGTCCGATAATAAAGATTATGTTATATTCATAGAAGCCGAAGCCATCCCAATCGGGTCAACTTGTGTGAATAACGACGCTGACCGAACAAAGATTCTAATAGAAATCTATACCAACTCGACCAATCAGGCTGACTTTCAGGCAGTGCAAACAAGCCACTTGGATCAACAAAATCAATCGGATTATTCTGCACATAGGCGAACAAATTCAAACTCTGCGGATTGCCGATAGAAGCCGAAGCCATGCCAATCGGATCAACCTGCGTGAATCTGCTTTGACCGGAATTGTAATTTCGATTGACGGCATAATCCAGTCCGCCCGCTATCTCGCTTCTGTCGTAGGATGTGAATCGCTTGTCATTTGTTGCCGATGTTTCCGCTCCGATTAAAGTTCCGAATGGAAGTGTCAGTTGTTCATTCTGCGTTGCCGTTTGCGGATTGCTTATCAGCCTCGTGCCGAGTCTGTCCGGATGATGATATTCGGTTACTTCATTTCCTGACGTATTTGTAATCGTAGATAATAAACGACTTCCAGCATAAACGTAGCTTTTCTGCCAAGTTAGCGAACTGCTGCTATACTGTGTCGAGTATTCAGCCAACACGCT
>JBGTKR010000119.1:0-3117 GCA_041744535.1 Pyrinomonadaceae bacterium | reverse complement strand
CCGCCAACCCCCAAAAATTCACCGGCTCTTTTAAGGCTTCCTTGGCGTATGAAGAATTAAATTTTTCGATAGATTGTTGATACTTTGCTAAATCTGCCATAGAAATTAAGTCTGTTTTTTCAGTTTCCCCAACTCCGCTTTTAAGCGTTTATTTTCTGATTCCAATTCTTCGGTTTTCGTTGCAAGTTCTTCGGTTTCTTTTGCAAGTTCTGCGGTTTTATTTGAAAGTTCCTGACTTGTCGGGAGATAATCACCGCTTTCAAAATCTAAAAGCCTCAAAGTTTTATGAGTGTCAACAATTAAAAGATTTAATGCCGGACTGTAAATTCTACCGTCTTCTATCTCGGCTTTTTCAAACTTGTCGTTAATTAGATGAAACCCCATTAGCGGTTCGGGCAAATAGTCATATTCGGGATCATAAATATAATATTCTTTGACACCTAATTTTTGATAAAGATGATATTTCTCCTGCAAATCCTTCCGCCAAGTTCCACGCGACGAAATCTCGAAAATCACATCGGGAGATTTTTTTTCTTCCCAAGTTTTATAAAGACGACGTTCTTCCTTTCCGATTCCGAAAACAACCAAAACATCCGGGACGACATACCTTTGCGGATTTCCCTCCTCATAATACATCAGAATATTTCCGATTGCGTAAGCATCTTTATCATTATCAAAAAAGGTTGATAAGGTTTGAACCAATTCCATTAAAAGCCTGATATGTATTCCTGTTTCGCCCATAGGTTTACCGTCGGAGGTCGGATAATAAATTTCCTTATCGCCGTTTTCATTCGGAACAAACGGCGGTTTGGAAATTATATTTTGATTGGTCAAAACTGAACTCATTTAATTATTGTTACCGTCCTTTAACATTTCTTCGGCTTCAGCCAGAAGTTGATCGGTTGATTTTTCACTGCCGGAATCCGTTGATGTTTCGTCATCGCCGGACGAAATTTGTTTTTTATCGTTGCTCGAACCTTCGCCTAACAAACCCATTTCCTGTTTATACGAAAGAAGTTTATCCTGGAGTTGAATATCCATCGCTTCGCGTTCGATGTCCTGCATTTTGTTGTCAACCGAAGAAGTTCCGAGTTGGAGTTTGGCTTCGGCGGCGGCAACGCGGCGGTCAATTTTCTCACGCATTTCGTTAAATGTTGATGAATCGTCGCCGATGTCAAAAGATTCCATTGTTTGAGCAAGCTGTTCCTGCAATTTGGCTTGTTTGGAAGCACTTATCAACTGCATCGCTTCCGCCGTCCGCTGCTTCATATTGACGACGTAATTATCACGGGCTTTTAATGCCTGCTTGGAAGCATTTGCGGCATATTCGAGTTGGGCGTTGGTTTTTTCCAAGTCAACTTGTGCCTGCTGTAATTGTCCGATATATGCGGTTGCAATATCGTCGCGTCCCATTTTTACGGAGGCTTTGATCTTTGAATCCAAATCTACAACCTGCTCTGCAAGCCGTTCATTATTCTTTTTCAACAAACGCTCGGTTGCCATCACTTGGGCGACGGAATTATTGAGTTCGGGAACTCTGTCCCGCATATCACGCACCGTTTGCTGTAAGACCATTTCGGGATTTTCAATTTTATCCAAAGCCGCTCCCGTTCCGGCTCGAAACATTCTTTTTAATCTTTGCCACAATCCCATTTTTCTTTTTTCCGCTCCTAAAATTTTTTATCAAAACCTGCTTTTCTCACAATACTTTACGAGAAATCATCGTTAAAGTTGCAAATATCAAAGTAAAGTATAACAGGAAAAACGGCTTATTTAACAGTAAGTATCAAAAGATTTTTAATTTTTAATAAAAAACCGCATTTCTTTTAATTGTAAAAGTATTTTACCTTATAAAGCTATGAACATTAAACTCGAAAAAAAGATTAGCGAACTTGAAGCTGAAATTATTGAAAACCATCAGCACGACACAGAACTTTTCAAGAAATTGCATAATGCTCAAAGCGATCTGGGTATCTTAGATGATGGACGACCTTTCGCACCTTTTTTGCGACCGGCTTTTATAACCCGCGAAAAATACAATGAAATTGCTCACGCCGCCGAAACTCTCTGGCAGGCATTTGAGCGGATGACGTTTGCAGCTTTTGAAAATGAGGAAATAATGCGGGAACTCGATCTGACCGAAACGGAAGAACAGCTCGCCGGAATTGATCCGGGCTATGAAGGCGTTTGTCACTCAAGCCGACTTGATACTTTTCTGCACGGCGATAATTTCAAATTCCTCGAATACAATGCCGAAACTCCCGCCGGAATTATTGACCAGATGCAGATAGAAAAGGTTCTGTTCCAAATTCCCGAATTAAATAATTTTCTGGAAAACAATGAACATTTCCGCCCGAAACCGCACGAGAAATTGCTTGCAGCATTGGTTGCAGGTTATAAAGATTTCGGCGGCGAAAAGCAAACCCCGAACATTGCGATTGTTGATTGGAAGGATGTTGCAACGTCTTCGGAGTTTGTAATTTTAAAGGAATACTTTGAATCAAAAGGTCATAAATGTTCGATAATTGATCCGCACGATCTTGAATACAACGGCGAATTTCTGCACGTTGGCGATTTTCAAATAGACATATTTTATAAGCGGGTTTTGATTCACGAATTCCTCGAAAAGTTCGGCGAAGATAATCCGCTCGTCAATGCTTACGCGGACGGAAATGTTTTTATGGCAAATTCCTTCCGCACAAAAATTCCGCACAAAAAAGCTAGTTTTGCGGTTGCAAGTGATGAAAAATTTCAACATATTTTCACAAATCAACAACTCGAAATAATCAAAAAACACATCCCTTGGACTCGCCGGGTTCGGGAAATGAAAACGAAAGATTTTGACGGAAAAGAAATTGATCTGATCGAACACATCAGACAAAACCGCAATGAATTTATCTTAAAACCAAATGATGATTACGGCGGACACGGAATAGTTTTCGGTTGGGAAAGTTCGGAAAGCGAATGGGAAACGGCTTTGGAAAAAGCTCTAAAAGAATCATTTGTCGTGCAGAAAAAGGTCGAGATCGAGAAAATTGATTTTTTAACTTACGACGAAGAAAAGATTTTTACGGAAAAATTACTGGTGGATTTTGATCCGTTCCTTTTTCGCGGCAA
>JBGTKR010000118.1:0-11738 GCA_041744535.1 Pyrinomonadaceae bacterium | reverse complement strand
CGTAATAGTTCCGCCCGATGCGGAAACCGAATTGGTCGCCACGGCATATTCGTAAAATCCGGCTGAACCGCTTGTAAAACCGTTTCCCGTTCCCGATCCCGAACCGTAATTATTGTTATTTGAAGCGTTAATATTTGCATCCTGCATCTGAATTATCAGAAGCAAATCCCCGGCGGAGATCGGTGTTATCGAACTTTCCGGATTTGTTACCGCACCGACCGGAATTGAAGTTCCCGATGCCGTCGCGGTTGCGGGAGACGGATAATATGTATTGACTACACCGCTTAAAGAAGAAGCCGGACCGTCCTTACCGGGCAAGGCACAAATGGTTTGCGAATAAATTATATTTGAAGAAAATAGAATAAGCGTGAAAATAAATGCGGTTTCAAATAATTTTCTGCCAAGTCCGCCGATTATTTGGAGATTTGCCGTTAAATTTTTTGATAAATTTATTTTGTTTACTTTGAACATAAATAAGGAATTGAGTGTTAAAAATTATTTATTTTCTTCTTCTTCTCTTTTTTTAGCTAATTTTTCCTGACGTATCTTTGTGTCTTTGTCTTCGTAATGTTCCAGACCTTTTTCGGAAGTGCCGAAAAGGTTGAAGAGATTTGAAACTTTGGTGGACAGAACGAAATAGAAACCTTTTTTGTTGAAAATGCTGTTGTCGGTAAAGCCGAAAGGTTCTCTCGATTTTGAGAAATTATAGCCGCCGCCGAGTCTGATGTCGGGCGTTGCCCAAAAACCTGCTTCCACGCCGAACCATTGTTTCAGCGAACCGCTCGAAGGCTGATATAAATATCTTCCTTCGCCCGCGACATCGAAAAATCTTGTCAAACGATAATTTGCACGGCTTTGTAATAAATAGGTTAAATTGTTTGCATACGGCAGTTCGGTATTTCCATCGCCGCTAAATTTAAGAGCAAAACGCCCGTAGAGTTCCAGACGGCGTGTGGTCTGATGGAAGCCGTCCACCGAGATTATATCAGAACGCAGTTTGGTCGGTAAAGTATCTTCTTTAGCGGAATCCGAGAAAAACGAATTGCGGTGCTGATAGCTGAATAATAAACCGTATTTGTCTGTATCGTGCGGACGAATTGCGAAAGCGATCTGTCCGTTTGTGATACGGTTTTGGCGTTCATCAAAATTGATATTTCCGTATTGAAAACGTCCCAAAGTCGTCCAGCCCGGTTTGATCTGTCCCGCCGCACCGAATGAGAAAAGTTGTCCGATTCCATCTCTGTCGCGTAATTCGTAACGAAACGATGAACGGAAATTTTCGGACGGCAAAAAGTTCGCTCCGAGTGTTATATTGTTGTAGCTTTTGCCTTCTCCCGCCAAGTGAAACGCACGTTCATAACCGAATTCGAGCGAAAGCGTTTTGAAAACCGGCAGACGATTTTTCAAACCGACGATGGCAAAACTGTCCGTTCCGTTAATTCCATTTTCGAGTTGATAACGTCCGCTCATACTCGTATATTTACCGAACTGCGTTTCGACACCGATTGCCGTTTCGTTGCGTGCGTTGGAACTTGCAAAGCCCGTTCCCGAAACGTCCGCGATCGGCGTGATCGGTGCGGATGAAAGTCTTTGCGTGAAAAAGATTTTCGCGTCATTCGTTACCTGATAATCGGCGGAGATCAAAGTCTGATTCGGAAAAGACGGATCGGCTTGACCGAGATTTTGTTCGCGTTTGATCGAGATATTTAATTTGTCGAACGGTTTGATGTCCGCACCGATGGTAAATAAATTTGAAATTACATCTCTGTCGGATTTGCCGTCGGAGAATTTGCGGAAATTGTAGCCGAAATTAAAACGCAGCTTTTCATTAATAACCTGCGACCATTCAACACCCGCCGTGATGCGTGTGTTGTCAACATTGTCGGTTTCGTTCCTTTCGCCGACGAGATTTACGCGAACCGTGCTGTTTTTTAAGGGTTTTGTTTCAATCGAAACCGCACCGCGTGTGCTTCCCGGCGTAACCGTCGCACCGAACGGATTATAAAAATTTCTCGAAGCACTCAAGCCTTCAAATCTCAAAACGGTTTGTCCGTAAGAAAGCGGCTGAACGAGTGAAACGGCAAAGGCGTTTCCGTTGTGTTCGCCGTTTCCGCCTCCGTTATTTCCAAAGAAACTAAAACCCGAATTAAAAAATCCTTTGCTCATCGCCCATTCAAATTCCAGTTTTCCGCGATTCGGCAGTTTTAAAGTTGCGTCCAAACCGCCGAGTTGGAACGGCGACGAATCGGTTTGCTGTTGATTGATATAGGAAAATCCGAGCCGCAGACCGATGCTGTTAAAATTCTTGCTCGCACGTGCCGTATAAACCGTTGATTCCATACCGTTTCCGCGATATTCATAAGTTGCGACGACTTGAATCAAATTCAAATCACGGTCAAACGTCGGAATCGGACGCAGGAAAAATATCGTTCCCGTCGAAGTGTCTATATTGTAATCGAGCGAGCGAATCAGATTTTCACGCGATAAAATAATTTCGGGATTGCGGCGATCACGGGCTTCAAGGCTTAAAACTTCCGAACCGATCAAAATGTCGGCATAGGCAAGCTGCACCAAACCTAAACTGCCGCCCGGAATAATTTGCCGGGCAAAAGATGTGTCCGGTCTTGCTCCGGTCAGGCTGATAAAATCGCCGTTTTCGTTTTCGAGATGAAGTTTTACGCCCGTCAGTCTTCGCCCGTAAGCGAGCAATCGGCTGTTTTCCATATCGGCATCAAAATCGCCGAACATCGCATAATTTCTGCCGCGGTCAAGCCGTGCATAAACCTTGCTGTTCGATTCGGTTTCCTGAAACTGCGTCGAAGAATCGCCGAAAAGCGGATAAACTCTGTCGAGCGGATTGAGTTGGAAAAGTCTGTCCTCATTGCCGATGCGGTTTAATGCCTGCTGTGAATCGTAGGCGAGAGTCAGAAGATTTTTGTCGCCGAAGAAACTTCCGCGATAAAAAAACTGGACGTGACTGCGGACGCTTTCATCAACATTTCGATTCGTCATTTCCGGTGCGGCATTTCCGATTGTCAGTTCCGCTAATCCGGCTAAAAATCTCGGACGCATTTCGGCGGTAAATCTGATGTCCGCTTCGGCTTTAGCACTTCCGTTTATAACTTCGATCTTTGCGACTCCAACGCGGTTATCCGAAATGAGTTTGATAACTCCGATGCCGCCGACCAGATTTATTTTTTGCTGCTGTTTGAACGCATTGACCTGTTCGCTTGAAATTCCATTCGATCTTTCGATGCCGGAAGCAACGAGCGTATTTGAACCTTCTAATTTTTCGACCTTTTTATTATTTTCCTCCAAGTCCAAAAATCTTCCCGCCGATGTCTGCACCATAACGGAAGCGTCTTGTGCCGGATTTTCCCATTCGTCGAAGGCTTGAATGATGATGTTGGTCGAATCCCTGCCGGAAGCCTGTAATTCCTTGCGTTCCGGCAAAATTCGGAAACTTTTAACCGCACCGCGTCCGTAAATGGTCATCTCCGAAGTTTCGCCTTTTTTGCCTTCCGGTGAAATTGCCGTAACAACTAATTTGTTCGGTCCGGGTTTTAATCCCAAGCCGATAAATGTGTATGTTACGATCTTATTTTTCGGGTCTTTGCGAGTTGTTCCGATGTTTTGTTCGCCGACGGTTTTGCCGTTTATTTCGATCCGCGTTCCCCAATCTTCGGCAACGCTCACGTCAAAATTAAACGCCGGACTTAAAACAACCTGTTTATCGGAAAGCGTATCAACCAAAACGCCGCCCGGTGCAACCCGTTCATAAATTCTTTCCGGCGTTTTGTTTTCCTTAATTTCATTCGGTGCGTTTTCCGCAATATTTTCTTTTATATTGACAAAACTATTATTTTGCTCGTTTTCGGCTAAATTTGCAGAAACAACCAGAGCAAAATTCTGCCTGAGAAGTCCGCCGCCGCCGAGAGGTGTTCGCAACAGTCGCGTCCAATCTTTGCCGGAACGTGAACGGCTGTCGGATAAAACATAACCCTGCGGCAATGTGATCGGATCGAGTGCGATCACCTGCGAACCTGCCGAAACTGCCGGAAGATTATAAAGCCCGTTTGAATCGGTTATCACGGAATTTCCGTTTGCAAGGTAAAGTCTTGCACCGGCAACGGGTCTTTCGCCTTTGTCAAAAAAGCCGCTGTCGTTGCTGTCAACAAAAACTCTGCCGATGATGACCTGTTTCATCGAGAACATTCCCGAATCAATTCTGACCAACGCCCGCGAATTTTCGGTTTGAATTATTTCGCCCGAAGGAAAAGTTCCGGCGGCGACGGCGACATTATAATTATCGCCCGTTCTCGCATTAACGCCGATTCTAACGCGGTAAATGATTGAAATTCGCTCGCCGCTGTCTAATCTGCCGATGCGGAACTGCAAAATATTATCGGCAATTTCCGGCTCGATATTTTCATTTCCGCTGCCGCGTAGAATTCTTGCGGAATCTTTTACAAAATTAAATGAATTGGGGAGTGAATCTCTGACGACCAAATCAAAAATCGGTGCGATACCGGAATTTCCGATTTCGATTCGATAAGTAATTAAATCTCCGATCTCCGCCTGTCCGCGGTCTGCCGTTTTGTTGATTTCCAAGGTTGATTCTTCAAACATCGGGATATTCAGAGCAATATCCGCGATGCTCGAAATTTCGACTTCGTTTTCGGTCAATTCAAATCCGTCGGCAACGGCAATCGGCACTCCGTCTAAGGAACGAACCAGCATTCTGAACAAACCGTTACCCGCCGGACTTAGAGTTATTTCCAACAATCTGGAACGAAAGCCCTCGGCGGTTACGGTTATAAAATATGCCGCCGGAACTACACTGCTGCCAAGTTGGTCGGGACGCAAAGCGAAACTGAAACGCCCCAGCGAATCGGTTAAATACGGATTTTCGTTATCGAGATTCGGTTCAAAACCGTTTCCTTCCGGTATTTGCAGAGGATTTCCCGTGTTTTGGTCGGTTAAAATCGTAACTCTCGCACCCGCAATCGGTGAGCTTTCGCCGCCGCGTGCCGCATAAACTTTGCCGAAAGGATCAACGATAACGACTGCCTGCGAAGTATTGACGGTTTGAGCATTGCTTGCGGAGATGTTGGCGACATTGACGATTCCGCGTCCGGGCGTATCGTTTTTGCCAACCAACGCACTAAAAGTTACACGGATTTCCTGACCTGCCTGAACGGGTTCACGCAAGCGTATGACCATTCGATTATTTATAAATTCGCCTTCGTCGTCGCCGCTTGCGTCGGAAAGTTTATTGCCGTTCAGACGCAATGTGTCGGAAATATATTCAAGCTGTTCGGGCAGCTCGTCTGTGATGACGACATTTTTTGCCGCTACTTCGCCGCTGTTACGGAAAGCAATTAAATAATCAAAAGGTTGATTTTTACTCGTTATATGTGTCGGTTGATTTTTTACTAATTTAAGCGGAATCAAAGTCGGATCATTCGGATTTGTAAAAATTGCACCTTTTCCGGTTGAATTGATAATTTGTCCCGTATCTGCGACATTCCCGTTTGCCGTGTCGGTTCTTCCCGAACGAGCCGTGAGATTGATACTTAAACTTTGATTCGGCGAAACATTTTTTGTATCTATGACGACGAGAACTTTTATACATTTGCCCGGATTTATGTCAGGAGTTTTTGTATTATTTATAGAAACCGAAATATCGCCCGCCGAAATATCGCCGCTTTCGTCTATATCGAAATAGATTGATTTGATTTCCGCCGGAGCGTTTACCGTCGCCTGAGTCAGAGTATAAAAATCTGCGATATTGCTTGTATTGCAGACATCGAAATTCCTGACAATTTGCTCATTCGGTCCGACGATATTTGAAGCCTGTTCTTCATCCGGCGTAACGACTATCGAGGAAATTGCCTGAACCGTAAAACTGACAACGGGCGAAACCGTTTCAAAAACATTTCCCGTTTCATCTTCGTAAAAAGCCTTGGCAACATTGGAAATAGTTTCTCCCGCGGCAGTAAAATTCTGAGCGGTAGAAACTATTCCTCCAATAACCAAAGCATATAAAACAATGAAAAGTATGAAGAACTGTTTGAAGTTAGCCGGATTCATAATTTGAAATTAAAAGTAAAGGGCGTATTCGTTGGAAAATTTAATGCGGGCATTCGAAAATCTCCCGAATGCCCGCACAATGAAGACAACGAGTGTTTATTTAATTACCCGTTTGAAGGTGAAAGTACCGCTTGCTCCCGCATTCAAAGTTCCGACCGTATCGGTCAAAACCGTTGAAGTGGTAGTGGTATTTCCCGTGATCGTGCCGCCGTTTGAATCACTTGCACCGCCCGCACCGACAACTTGTGTGGTGAACGTCCCCCAGTTATTCGGAGCGGCTGTTCCGTCCTCCGTGATAACAAAGCTGCCGGCGTTCAAGGTAATGTTACCCGTTCCGCCCGTGCTGGCGATGTTTGTATAAGTGATCGAATAGGTGATAACCGCACCCGGCACGGGATCGGCTGCTCCGCCGACTCCCGTTCCGTTGGCAACGGTAACGGATTTGTCGAGTCTGATGAAGCCCGTGTAAAGGCGTTCAATCGTGTCGTTCGAATTCGAGGTGGAAATTCCCGAAGTCGCACGAATGACGGTATTGTATCCGGTCAGAACGGCTTGACCCGAAGGTGCTGTAACTCTGACAAGGATATTGCTGCTCTGACCGAACGGAATGGCGATGGTCGTGCTGCCGCCGCCGCTCACGGTTGTATAGCTCGGCGTGGTGGTATTGGTCGAAATTTCAACCGTAAAACCAGCCGGAACTGTCGGGGCGGTCAGGGTGTAAGTGTCATCGGCATTACCCGTGTTTTGAATCGTATTGGTAAAGACGATGTTTCCGCCGGCGGTCGTATTTCCGCCGAAAGCGACGTTGGCAATACCCGTGTTGACACTCTTATTCGTGTAATCATCGTTATTGTTCGTCGGTCCGACTGCATTCGCATTGCTAAGCGGTCCGATTAAAACATTACCTGTTTTCGTCAGAAGCGTCGGTTGTTGGAAACCCTGCGTCGGGCTGACCGTTCCGCCAAACAGCGGTTCGTTGAAATTAGCGTTGCCATCACCTTTGCCGACAACAGCGTCGCCTGATTGGTCAGTCAATAGTGTTCCGATCGAGTTATTACCGAATACGTCAACGATCTCATAGATCGGTGTATTGGCGTTGTTCGTCGTGATCGTTACATCGAAACCGACATTTGCCGTGCAGACTCCCGTCGCAACCGAAGCACCGACCGGAATTCTGATTCTGGTTACGCTCGAAAGCGGTGAAGGTGCTGTGTTGACCCAAGTTGCCGCCGTCGGTGCGGTTGACAAAGGCGATGTTGTAAATTGAGTTCCCGCCGGGAATGTCTGTCCTGCTTTCAAAACAGTTCCAGCCGGAATCGGTGCGGAAACATAAATTTGCGTATCCGTTCCAACGGGTGAAAGTGTTCTTTGTCCGTCATTACAAACATTCATCGAATATGTAAGATCAGAACCGAGTGCGACGGGTCCTGCCGGAACTGTTAAATTAACTCTTGGTTGAGCATCGTTATCAACCGTAACGCTTATATCACCGCGGGCTTCGCGTGAACCGTTGACCGCTCCGGTTGAGACCGTGCGAACTTCATTTGCCGAACTGTTCGAAGCGACATTATCGAAATTCGTTCCCGTCGCTGCATCACCGAGAAATACTTGAATCGAACTGCTTGCCGCGGCATTTGCATTGATGTTTAATTTGACTTCAACATCAACAAAGCCGTTTTGTGTAAGCGTCTGCAGAACATCCGAACCGTTTGTCAGAATATCCACATTCGGCGTGCCGACGATATTTGCCGAAGCAACCGTTGCCGCACCCGTTACGCGGACACTTGCACCGCTTGCCAAAAATCTGACCTGATCGGTAAAGTTACCGACATTCGTTACGCGAAATGTAAACGAAACATTCTCCTGTCCCGCAACGACACTTGGATTCGTCTGTGCGTCCGGTGTGATGACAAGTCCGGCAACCTTCGCAACCGTTACGGTAACTTCATTTGAAACCGTGCTGTATGAATTTGTTCCGTCCGAATATGTCGCACTCGCCGTATTTTTGATCTGCGTATCGGCGGCGGTTTGAGCTAATCCCTGCAATGACAGCATCAATACTGCCGCAAGCACCGTTATTGTTTTTAATAAAGGACTTGATTTTATTTTGTTAAATTTTGTTTTCATTATAAGTTCCTCTCCAAGTTCTCCGGTGTTTTTGAGCAGAATTTATACAAAACTCCACTCCAAACTCTCTTTTTAGTCAGGAGTCTAAAAATAGAAAATAAACACTTTATAATTTGGATTTTAAAAATTGGGGGTTTACTTCACGCGAACATCATATGAAGCATTGCGTTCTTCACCGGAACCGATGGGATTCGACCATTCAAAACGCACATTTGTAAACATTTCAACCGGAGCAGGAACTTGTTTAACAGAGCCGTCCGCTTGTTTTTCTTCGATCAAAGGTTTTTCCGAAAAGCTGTTTCCGCCGTCTATGCTGAATTTAGTTACAGCCGAATCTTCCGCCTTAGCACTTCCCGAAACGTAAACCGTTCCCTGCGGAATTTTCCCGACAGCTTTATAATTTTTTGCCTCGCCGTCGCCTTCATTTTTAGAAGCGATAGTCCAATGCAGAATTTCATTCGGCTTGACGACTTTGGCTTGGTCGAGCAATACCTTTTCACCGCCGCGTTCGACATTTCCGGTTAAATTTACCTTCACGAGCGGTCCTGCACCGGAAATCACTTTACCGTTTCGTCCGGCAAGCACTCCGGCAACACTCAATAATGCGATAGTCAACACAATCGTGATAGATATGCTTTTAAACTTTGTTTGACCTTTTTGTTTTTTATTCATTTTTTATGATTCTCCATACTAAAATATTTTTCCATTCAAAAAAAAACAGAAAAATACCGTAAATTGATACTTAAAACTTATTGTGTTGGGAATTGTTGGGAATTGTATAATAGGAAGGAGTAAATTACGCTGTTATTAGGTGCAATTATTATGCCAATTATTTTTAATTCTGCAAAATTTTGTTTATTATGTAAATGTTAAAATTATTAGACTTGTGTAAATTAATAAAACCTGTAAAAGTTTTTCTAACAAAAAATTTGCAAAAAAGTATTACATTTAACAAATTTTGTTAAATGTAATATGACATATTTTGTCAGAACAATCGGACTTTGCCTGACTAAAGGTTTCTTGCTATTGTAAAGATCAGACTGCAACGGTAAATATACGGACAGGCTGAAAGGAAAGAATATTCAATAAATAGAACAACGGGAAGGAAAATATGGACGAACAAAATAAAAAAACCAGAGAGCAATTGATGAAATTGAGAAATGACGTTTTCAAAGGAAGCGATGCCGAACTCGCATTAGCCTTAGGACGCACGACCGACGAAGTTCAGGGCTGGCAGAAGGGCGAAGAAATTGACGAAGACGGGGAAATGAAAATTGTAAACCTCGCTCAGGAACGGCTTGAGGATCAATAAATTTCTAAATAATTTGTATGGCTGATTGTTTCAAAATTATATGTAAGTAAAATCAAAAATATAGTGAGTAAGATTTTTTTCATATCAGTTTCCCACATTAACCTTCAAAACCGCTAAAAATGCTTCCTGCGGAATTTCGACACGCCCGACTTTTTTCATACGTTTTTTTCCTTCTTTTTGCTTTTCAAGGAGTTTACGTTTTCTGGAAATGTCGCCGCCGTAGCATTTGGCGGTTACGTTTTTGCCCATTGCTTTGACGGTTTGGCGGGCGATTACTTTGTTGCCGATAGCGGCTTGAATCGGGACTTCAAACATTTGACGCGGGATCAGTTCCTTCATCTTTTTGGTGATAGCAAGTCCCGTCGTTATTGATGAATCGCGGTGCATAATCAATGAAAGTGCGTCAACGGGTTCGTTGGCAACAAGGACATCAAGTTTAACGAGATCACCTTTTTTGTAGCCCGTTAAATGATAATCGAGCGAAGCGTATCCGCGTGAAACGCTTTTTAGACGATCATAAAAATCGAGAACGATTTCGTTAAGCGGAATGTCATAAACGAGCATTACACGGTTTGACGTAACGTATTCAAACTTTTTCTGCACGCCGCGTTTTTCATCTAAAAGCGGCAGAATTCCGCCGAGATATTCATCGCCGGTTAAAATCGTCGCTTCGATATAAGGCTCTTGGATTTCGCTGATTCTAACGGGATCGGGCATCTGCGAAGGCGAATCAACCTCGTCAATTTCACCGTCCGTTTTCAGAACTTTATAACGCACGCCCGGTGCGGTTGTGATCAAATCCAAATCAAATTCGCGTTCCAATCTTTCTTGAATAATTTCCATATGCAGAAGCCCGAGAAATCCGCAGCGAAAACCGAAACCGAGTGCGGTTGAAGATTCGGGTTCAAAGAAAAACGATGCGTCATTTAAGCGGAGTTTGTCCATCGCATCACGCAAATCTTCGTAGCGGGCGGAATCGGTCGGATAAAGACCTGAGAAAACCATCGGTTTGATTTCCTTAAAACCGGGAAAAGGCTTTGTCGTCGGATTAGCGGCTTCGGTGATCGTGTCGCCGATCTGCACGTCCGCCAGAGTTTTGATCGAAGCCATCATAAAGCCGACTTCGCCGACGCTTAATTCATTGGTCGGTGTCGGTGCAGGACGATTTACGCCGAGCGTTTCAACCTGATATTCGCGTCCCGTATTGAAAAATTTTATCTTCGTTCCTTTTTTGATCGTGCCTTCAATTACTCGAAAAAGTGCGATCACTCCGCGATATGAATCATACCAACTGTCAAAAATCAGAGCTTTAAGTGGTGCGTTCTTGTCGCCTTTCGGTGCAGGAATATCGCGGACAATCGCTTCCAAAATTTCGTCAATTCCTTCGCCCGTTTTTGCACTTGCAAGCACGGCGTTGTCGGTTGAAAGTCCGATGAGATTTTCGATTTGTTCGATAATTCTATCGGGTTCAGCGGACGGCAAATCAATTTTGTTCAGAACGGGAATTAATTCGAGATCATTCTCAATCGCCAAATATGTGTTGGCAAGCGTTTGTGCCTCAACGCCCTGCGATGCGTCAACAATCAGCAAAGCACCTTCGCACGCAGAAAGCGAACGCGAAACTTCATAGGAAAAATCAACGTGACCGGGCGTGTCAATCAAATTCAAAATGTAATCCTGTCCGTCTTTTGATTTGTAATCAAGCCGCACGGCGTGAGATTTTATCGTGATGCCGCGTTCGCGTTCCAAGTCCATATTGTCGAGAAGCTGGTCTTCCATATCGCGTTCGCTGACGGCATTCGTCTTTTGCAAAATGCGGTCAGCCAATGTGGATTTGCCGTGGTCAATGTGTGCGATGATCGAAAAATTTCTGATATTCTCTGGATTCATAAAATGCTATTTATACTTTGTAATAAAACTTTCTAAATTAATCAGATAGAATATCAAAAGGTTGATTATTTCGCACTTTCAAGGAAAGAGTTTGCATAATGTCGGAAGGCAGGCGGCTCGCCTGCCCGTTCACGAGGCGGTAGCCAAATGAACGGTAAAAGTTACAGTTCTAAAATTTCACGCTTTAACTTTACGGTTACGATTAAGCGAAATTCTAAACATCTAAGATGCGGGCGTTGAGCCGTTTGTTTCGCTTTGCTTCCAAACGGGCAGGCGAGTCGCCTGCGTTCCGGCTAAAAAACTTTCTAAACATTTT
>JBGTKR010000117.1:0-6532 GCA_041744535.1 Pyrinomonadaceae bacterium | reverse complement strand
CAAAGTAAATCGAGCGTAAAATTTCATAGAGATTTGGTTAATCCGCCGTTGGATTTGGAAGGGTTCAAGGAATTTATTGCCAGAAACGATTCCGTATCAAACCGATGTTTTTTAATTTGCGAAAGGGAAAGCAAAGCGATCCTCGGAATGATAAATCTATCGCAAATATTTTATAAAGGCTTTCAAAATGCTTATTTGGGATATTATTTGTTTGCGGAATTTAGCGGAAAAGGTTTTATGACCGATGCTTTGAAATTGGTTTTAAAATTTGCTTTTGAAGGTTTGAAACTCCATCGCCTCGAAGCAAATATTCAGCCGCATAACACGGCTTCGATAAATCTGGTCAAACGTAACGGTTTTACAAAGGAAGGTTTTTCACGCAAATATTTAAAGATCGGCGGCGAATGGCGGGATCACGAGCGTTGGGCGATAATTAAAGAAGATTGGAGAAAAAGTTTATGAGTAAATTAGCAGTCAATAGATTTTTGTCTGAAGATGAATATTTTGCTTTTGAGGAAAAGTCGGAAATTCGTCACGAATATATGGACGGCGAATTGTTTGCGATGGCGGGTGCGACACGCAAGCATAATTTGCTGACAACAAATATTTCAACTGAAATGAGTTTGCAATTGCGGAAAACTGATTGTGAAGTCTATGCAAATGATTTTTTAGTCCAACTTCGTGATGGACACGATGTTTATCCTGATGTTGCTGTGGCTTGCGATGAAATTTTAACCAACGATAACGAAACGATACTTTTTAATCCGATAATTGTTTTTGAAGTTTTATCAAAATCCACCGAGCAAAGGGACAGAGGCGATAAAGCGGAAGATTATTTTAAGTTGGAATCGCTGCAAGATTATGTTTTGGTTTCACAAACTCGTGTCAGAGTCGAACATTTCTCCAGACAAAAGAACAATGAATGGACTTTGAAAATTTTTGAAAATCTTGATGATGTTTTAGAGTTGAAATCAATAAAATGCAGTATTTCATTGAATTTGATCTATCTGAAATTAAAATTGCCGCCGATCAAATTGGTTGAGAAAAAGAAGAAAACTAAAAAGCAAAATTAAAGTAAATGAAAGAAGCCGCAGCAAAAACTGAAAAAACAAAACTTGTCCAAGTGCGGGAAATGGTCAAGCATTTTCCAATTGAGAATAGCGATGATGTGGTGCGTGCAGTAGACGGGATTTCGTTTGATATTTTTTCCGGTGAAACTTTGGGCTTGGTCGGCGAATCCGGCTGCGGAAAATCAACCGTCGGGCGTTGTCTTTTGCGGCTTTATGAGCCGACTTCGGGCGAGGTTTGGTTTGAAGATGAAAATATAATCGAACTCGGAAATAAGGAACTGCAAAAACTGCGACGCGAGATGCAGATAATTTTCCAAGACCCGTATGCTTCTTTGAATCCGCGTTTGAATATTTACTCGATTGTTTCCGAACCATTATTAATTCACGGCATCGGCAATAAAGAAACACGAAAAAAAATGGTTGCCGAACTGCTGGCAAAGGTCGGGCTTGACCCGAAATATATGTCGCGTTATCCGCACGAATTTTCCGGCGGACAGCGGCAGAGAATCGGGATTGCGAGAGCTTTGGCACTTAATCCGAAACTGATTATCGCCGATGAACCCGTTTCCGCTTTAGACGTTTCGGTGCAGGCTCAGGTCGTCAATCTTTTGCAGGATTTGCAGGCAGAATTCGGTTTGACATTTCTTTTCATCTCTCACGGACTTTCGGTTGTCGAGCATATTTCAAACCGCGTGGCGGTGATGTATCTGGGAAAAATAGTTGAAATTGCCGAATCGAAAACGCTTTATCACAATCCGCTGCATCCATATACACAGGCACTTTTATCTGCAATTCCGATTCCCGATCCGAAAAGAAAACGCGACAGAATCGTTCTAAAAGGCGATGTTCCGACACCGATAAATCCGCCGTCCGGCTGCCGTTTCCGCACACGCTGTCCGTTTGCCATTGAAGAATGTTCGATAGTCGAACCCGTTTTGAAGGAGATCGAACCGGGACATTTTTCCGCCTGTATCAGAAATGAAAATTACGAAACCGCACCTGCTCTTAAATAGTTTTTGTTTTTTGAAACGAAATATCCGTTTCAATCGTAAATCAAAATAAAACGAAATAAAATAAAATTTTTTAGCGAATAAGGTTTATCTAGGGAAAATAAAACCGGAGGAATGAAAACTATATGAATGAAGAAAATAATATGAACGAGGAAGAAAACAACGAGTGGCAAGCACCGCCGCCGCCGGAAAAGATCGAAGCCGAAATAACAGAACCGCCGCAGATGTCGGAAGCGGCAACGCTGGTAAATATTTTTATCGAACCGGGTAAAACCTTTGAAGATTTGCGTCGGAAACCCAGATTTATTCTGGCTGGATTATTAATGATGATTCTTGCCGCCGGGTATTTTTTCGCTTTGCAGCAAAAGGTGGGTGAAGAAAATATCCGAAGGGAAAGCGTGCAGCAGCTTGAAAAAACGGCACAATATGCCACGATGACTCCCGAACAGAAAAAGCAGAGTATTGATCTGCAAATGACCATTCAGAAAGCCCTCAGTTTTGCATTGCCGATAATTATATTGATCGTGTTTTTGCTGGGCGGATTGTTTTATTGGCTGGGTATAAAGGTGATGGGAGGTTCTGCCCGTTATACGCAGGCACTTTCTGTTTTTATTTATTCATCATTCCCGCCTGCAATCGTTTCATCGTTTGCAAATTTTATTATTTTAATGCTTAAATCGCCGGATGACATTAATTTTGTGTCCGCTCAAAGAGGCTTGATCAGAGCAAATCCGACGATGTTTTTTGACGGAAAGGATATACCTGTTCTAGCAACTTTATTAAGCACGATTGATCTTTTTGCAATCTGGGGTTTGATTCTGGCGGCTATCGGTCTTCATAAGGTCGGAAAAATATCAAAGGGTTCGGCTTGGGCAATTGTTTTGATAATTACACT
The DNA here is from genome assembly GCA_041744535.1 of Pyrinomonadaceae bacterium. Lineage (GTDB taxonomy): Bacteria > Acidobacteriota > Blastocatellia > Pyrinomonadales > Pyrinomonadaceae > Aridibacter. The sequence continues at coordinate 3,557 of JBGTKR010000117.1, read as the reverse complement.
TATCGGAATTACGTGGAGAGTGGTTCAGGCATTTTTCAGCGGAGTTCCGGCATAGGAAAGTTAGCAGACGGCAAAGGCGGTTGGCAGTTTCAATTTGACTGCCAATCTGCTTTTTTATTCATATCTTAAAGATTCTATCGGATCAAGACGTGCGGCTTTCCAAGCGGGGAACAAGCCGAAAATTATACCGATTCCGACACTTGCGAAAAATCCCATAACCGGAGCCCACCAGGGAACGTAAGACGGAAAAACCAGAGCGATCAAAAGTGTCAGAAGCCATCCGATAAGCAATCCGACTAATCCGCCAAAACCCGTTAAAGTTGCGGCTTCAACTAAAAATTGAAGCAGAATATCCGATTGTTTTGCACCGAGGGCTTTGCGGATGCCGATCTCACGGGTTCTTTCCGTAACGGAAACCAACATAATATTCATTACACCGATCCCGCCGATCATTAACCCGACGGATGAAATTACGATCATTGCAATGGCAACACCCGCCGTGATTGATTGAAAACTTTCGATCATACTTGCCGCCGTGGACATCGAAAAATTGTCTGGTTCTCCAAATGGAACTTGGCGGCGAACTCTTAAAAGGTCTTGCACTTGATCTTGTGCTTCATCCAATTTTCCGGGCTTTGCAACGGCTAAAATCAAAAGGTCATCTGAATTCGGCTTGATGCGGCGTGCCGAACCCATCGGCATAAAAATGACATTACTCTGGTCGCCGTCGCCGCCGCCACCGCCGCCGAACAATTGCTCACGCTTTTCTAAAACACCCAAAATTCTAAAATCCCGCCCACCGATCTCAAGCGTTTCGCCGACCGGAGATTGATACGGAAAATAACTTTCGGCAACGGTTGCACCGATTAATGCAACATCTTTTTGCAGTTCGCTTTCAGTGTCCGTAAACCAGCGTCCTTCGGTCAAAACTTCGGTTTTTGTATCGGCTAATTCGGGGTAAGTTCCCTGCAATCTGACCGAAGACGAAGTTTTGCCGTTTTTGCCGGAAATGAGAATTTTTGATCCCCAGCGATTACTTGAAACGTCCAGAAAAGGAACGGAAACATCAATTGTCGGGAGTTTGTTGATCGCTTCCACATCGGCAAGTGTCAGAGGTTTTCTCATACGTTCTTCCTGACTGCGTCTGCCGACCTGAATCAAACTGTATTTGTTTATAATTATCGAGTTTGTTCCGAAAGATTCGATCTCTTTTTCAACTCCGACATTAATTCCGCTGATAATTGACGAAATCAGCATTACTGTAATAACCCCGATTATAACTCCGATAATTGTCAGAAAAGAACGCATTTTGCTGTTCCGCAAAGTTGTGAAAGCCATTCTGAAATTTTCGAAAAATGTTCCGCTTAGTTTCATAATCAAATACCTTTTTTAATCTGCTCTGAGTGCCTCGATGGGATCGAGCTGAGCCGCCTTCCACGCCGGATATAATCCGGCTAAAATTCCGACAACCGCTGAAACACCGATGGAAATTACCGCCGCATACCAGGGAATTACGGTTTGAATTATATAAGCCGTAACGATCAAACCCAAAACCTTTGCCAAGACCAATCCGGTCAAGCCGCCGATTGCCGAAAGTGTTGCCGCTTCAAAGAGAAATTGTTTCAAAATATCCCCTTGTGTTGCTCCCAAAGCCTTTCGGATACCGATCTCTTTTGTTCGCTCGGTAACGGCAACCAGCATTATATTCATAATTACGATTGCTCCGACGACCAAAGCGATTGCGGGAACAAGCAATATGACGATAAAAACCGTTCCTAAAATACTCTGCCGCAAATTGGCAATCGCATCCGGCGTGAACATTCCGAAGGTATCTTTTTCACCAAAGGGAATTTTTCTTTTGATCCGCATTAAAGTTCGGGCTTGCTCGACGGCGGAATCAAATTGCTCATCATCATATGAAGTTCCGACAAAAAACAAACTACGCGAACCTCTCGCACTTCCAAATTGATTGATATAGGTTTTGAGCGGAATCGTTATAAAGTTATCCTGCGGCATACCGAATACCGTTCCTTTTGCAACCCGAATTCCGATCACGCGGTAGGGAACTCCGCGAATGGACAATTCTTTACCAATCGGTGAAATGCCGGGAAATAGTTCATCTGCAACATCAGTTCCGATAAAGGCAACCCGACTGGCGTTATCGTTTTCGGCTTTGGAAAAATAACGACCATCTTCGATCTCGATCTTTTCGATTGCTGCAAGATTCGCTTCAGTTCCGTCAACCCGAACTCCTTCCAATTTATTAGTTCCACGTTTGATTTCTGCCGACGAACCGCGTGCCTTTGCTCCGATTTCTTTAATAAGATCACCGTGTTCTTTAATAAAATCCAATTCTTCAAACGTCAAATCTTTATTTCTTCGTTGGGCGGCGGTTAATGTGTCATTATCTTTGAAGTCTTCAAAGCCGTATTTCTGAAGATTAAAAGTGTTTGAACCGACACCCGCGATTTTTTCGTCAACATAAGTATTAAAACCCTGCAAAACGGAAAGCACGAGCATAAACGCCGATACGCCGATAATCATTCCCAGCAAAGTCAGAAATGAACGTAATTTGTGCGCCCAGATAGCAGCTAGTGCAAGTTTTAATGTTTCGGTAAAATTCATCTTATTTAATACATTAAGTATAGCAAAGCAAAGTTAGAAATCTTGTGTAATTTACAAAAATTTACAAAATACAGGTTAATAACAAAGCCGATTTGAAAGTATTGTTCGTATATTTATACGCAATAAAAGGATCACAGGTTATATTTTTTTTGAAGGAAATTCGGATAATTGCCACAGACTTGCAAAGTGTGCAAAAAGCACGACCGGCACGACAATTCCGGGAAGCCAGACGTAGGGAAAATTTAAAACCGCAAGATTCGGCTGGTCAAAAGCGAATTGCTGAAATGAAGTCGGCAGAGAAAGCACCGCATTTACTACAATATTTGTAACCAACACCAAACATATAATATTCCAGCAAATCAATAGGTAACGGTTGACCGTTTTATTTCTAAAAGCCAGCCAATAAATGATCGGAGCGGAAATTCCGGCTAAAATGTCGAAGTTTCTTCCCTCAAAAGTCATCAGTTGGGAAACTTGAGCGTTTTGATAGAGCCAAAATAAAACTATTTCAACCGGAATTCGGACGATGTGTAAAATTGTCAGAACTTTTAACGGAAGTTTTTCAACAAAGTTTTTTCGGAAAAAAATAAATATGACGGCGATCAGTAATAAAGGCGGGAAAGGAATTAAAGCAAATCTCGGAGGCAAACCTTGCGTATTCAGAAAGAAACCGCCCATTGCCAAAATTGCCGTAAAGAATATCCAAAAACCCGTCAAAGCAATAATGAGCTTTGCGGGAAAAGTATTTGAAACACTTTTTTTTATTGCGTAAAAAAGAAAACCGATGGTCAGGAAGGTGGTTAAAATAAAAGTTACGGAAATGTAACCCGGAATATTTTCGATCATCTGATTCTTTCGTCTTTTTCGATTTCGCCGTCACGAATCGTGATGACGCGATGGGCTCTTTCGGCAACTTCCTTTTCGTGCGTAAC
>JBGTKR010000116.1:0-2530 GCA_041744535.1 Pyrinomonadaceae bacterium | reverse complement strand
ACTTTTTTCCACGGTCCTTTGTAAATTACGGCTTGATTGCGTTCAAAACATTCGCCTTGCTTGCCTTTATACGCAACGACTGTTACCGAGCGAAACTCGATTCCTTCAACAGTTTGCCAGGGGTTTTCGTCGCGTTTGACGATTTCTATTCCGTAAAACCCTGCGGTTTCAAATGCTTCTATGAATTTATCTTCGCGGAATGCTCCTGAAATACAGCCGCTCCAAAGTTCCGCGTTGTCCTGCAAATGCTGCGGCACATCTTCGTCGGCGACAATATCGGAAATTGCGACTCGTCCGCCGCGTTTTAAAACCCGAAACATTTCCGCAAACATTTGTTCTTTAAATTCGGGTTTAACCAAATTCAAAACGCAGTTCGATAAAATTACATCTATCGAATCATCTGCAACAAGCGGATTTTCCAATTTCGATTTGTTTACAAAAGATTCATAATTTGCAAAATCTTCCGCCGAATTTATCGGGCTATCTTTCAAAAATTCATCAACTAATTTCAAATTTAATTTTAAATCCTGAATTTTGCCGTAACGAAATTCGACGTTTCCGTAACCGATTTTTTCCGTCAATTCATCACGGTATTTATTTGCTAAACCGAGCATTTCCGTGTTTGTATCAACGCCGATAACCTTTCCTTTTTCACCGACGATTTGCGAAGCGATGTAGCAGATTTTTCCGCCGCCCGAACCTAAATCAAGAACGGTTTCGCCGGTTTGTACAAAAGCTGAAGGATCGCCGCAGCCATAATCTCGCTTGATAATTTCGTCGGGCAAAATTTTAAGAAATTGCGGATCGTAATCAACCGGACAGCAAAGTGCCGCTTCGACTTCATTAGCCGCCGCACCGTAACGCGACTTGACCGCCGCTTCAACATCTAAATCGTATGGCATAATTTGTTTGTAAATTCTCCTAAATTATTCTTATTATAAGATGTCAGAAAAAACCTGATTTATTCCGATGGTTTGCCGGAACGCCGTCCATCTTGGCGGCAATGAGTGCGACAGCACGAAAACAAACGCAGCAAACTTTAAAGTTTCAGTTAAAGTTTTAAGATAATAAACTTTGCTCGGACGTTTTCACGTCCATTGCCGGCAAGATGCCGGCGTTCCTTTTATGAAAAAAGCAATTATTATAATGGCAAAAATCCCTGAAGTGGGAAAAGTTAAAACCCGACTTCAGCCTTTTTTAACCGAAAACCAATCCGCCGAACTTTCAAAAGCATTTTTGCAAGATGCTGAAAATAAAGCAAAAACGGCGGCGGAAAATGTATTTATCGCCGTTTCGCCGTTTGATAAAAGGGATAAGTTAAATGATATTTTACAACATCAACCGATGCTTATCGAACAAACAGGAAATAATCTGGGCGAAAAAATGCTCAATGCTTTTAAGTTCGCGTTTGAAAAGGGTTTGGATGCAGTCGTGATGTTCGGCACGGACAGCCCGACTTTTCCCGCCGATTTTATCGAGCAGGCGTTTGAGTTTTTGGAACTGGAAACCGATGTTGTCTTGGGAAAAACCGAAGACGGCGGGTTTTATTTGATCGGTTTGAAAGTTTTGGACACGCGGATTTTTGAAAATGTCGCGTGGAGTTCGGCGGAAACTTTTGAACAGGTTCGTCAAAATATTATGAACTTAAAACTGCACTTGCGGGAAGTTCCGGGTTGGTATGATGTTGATGAGCCGGAGGATTTGGAAAAACTGCGAAAGGAAGTATTTCATAATAAAAATGCTCAAAGGCGTGCGTTTGAAACTTATAAATTACTAACAAAATGGCGAAAATTTTAGGGACAGAAAGATTGATACTGCGAATCTGGAACCGTGCAGATGCCGAAGCGGTTTTTGAAATTTTTAATCAAGATATTACCGATCGGTAAAGTTTTTCCGTTTCAGAGATCATCTTTTCCAAGCTAAAATTTTCTTTCGCAAATTTTTGAGCGTTTTTGCTAAATAAAATGTCCTTTTGCGGATCTTCTAAAACCTCGCAGACAGCTTCCGCTAATTCAACGGGGTTTTCAATCGCCACGAGTTTTCCCGAAAAATCTTCTTTTAATAGTTCCTTCGCTCCTTCGGTTTCGGTTGAAACTATCGCAATTCCGCTTGCCATCGCTTCTAAAATTGCGAGTCCGAAACTTTCCGAATACGACGGCGAAACGAATAAATCCAATGCCGACAAAAGCGGTGCGGTGTCTTCGATCCAATCGAGAAATGTGAACCTTTCTTCGAGTTCAAAAACTTTGACGAGCCGTTTTAATTTGCGTCGGAAACTTTGGTCATAGGAATTATCTTTCCCGACAATTATAAAATGTGCGTCGGCGATTTTTTTGTTTATTTCGTTGGCGGCAAATATAAAATCTTCCTGTCCCTTTAATTTTTTCAGTTCGCCGACCGTTCCGATAAGTTTGGCATCGAAAGAAATGTTATGCAGAAAACGAAATTCTTTTCTCAATTCTTCACGATTCACATTTACAAATTTTTCAATTTCGATGCCGTTTGGAATACAGACAATTTTTTCCTTCGG
>JBGTKR010000115.1:0-1516 GCA_041744535.1 Pyrinomonadaceae bacterium | reverse complement strand
AAGCGAGAGAATCAAACCCGTTCTTGCCGCAATATCCGTTTTATCTTTTGCTAAAATTTCGCGGTAGAGCGTTGCGGCTTCGTCCGCGTTTCCCAAAGCACGTTTCAATTCGGCAAGGCTTCTTTTGGAAACGATTGAATCGGGATTTAATTCCAGTGATCTGGCGTAGGCTTCGGCGGCATTCGGTAAATTAAAACCGACGCGATTTGCCAGACCGAGAGTTTGATAGGCGATGGCGGAATCGGGTTCGAGTGCAATCGCTTTTTCGGCAAGTTCGCGGGCGGCGGTGGAATATTCGATTCCTAAGTAAAATGTCGCCAAACCTAAGATTTGTTTCGGATTATCGCCGATCTTTTCTTCGATCAATTTGGCAATATCAAAAGCGGCAATTCTCTCCCCACGCACATAAACATTGGTCGGAATTTGCAGAATAACGCTTTCAAAAAGTTTATCCGAAACCGGAGTCGGTGCTTCGCCGACCGCAAGTTTAAAAAGTTCAACGCCTGCTTGCGTTTCATTTGCATTCAATTTTTCGGCGGCGATCTCCGCTCTCGCACTGACGATCAGTTCCGACGCACGGATTTTCTCCTTCGATTCGGGATAATCGGCAATAAATTTTTGCAGTGCCGCGATTCTCTCAGCCGCATTTTTTAACCCAATCGCTTTCTCGAGTTCCGTTTTTTCGTCCGTTTTCTTTGTTTTGGTTTCGGTTTTTACCTCCGACTTTCTATTGTCGGAAATGTCCGTTTCGGTAGTTTGGGCAAAAAGGGAAATCGGGAATAGAATTAGTATTAGTATTAAAGCTGTATATCTCATAAAATAAATCCGTCTAAAATTTGTGGTTTATATCCGACGATAATAACACGAAATTGCAAAAAACCACCTATTTCGTTTAAGCTGAAAATTATGAGCGAACTCAATGAAGTTTGGAAACGGGACATAAAATCCGCCATCGAACAAGCCAGAGAAGCAAACCGTTTCGACATCGCCGATTATTTATCGCTCCGTGTTTCCAACGATAAGATCCGCACCGAAAGCGTCAGATGGCTTTTCGATACGGTTCTCGAAATAGTTTTCGCCTTCAACAAACACGGTGCAAAAATCAAGATCGAACAAAAGGAAAAACACCGCTTCAAATTCGGAGAAACGGATTTAAGCGGTTCTTTATTAAAACTTCAACGGGGAATAAGATGTCTGACCGTCGAAGCAGGTTGGACGCAAGTCCCGAGCGACGGTTTTATGCGTGGCGGTGCGATGGCTTGTGCAAATATCAAACATTTCGGCTTTGCTAAAAAAAATGAAGAACTCGTTTTGCTGAAATTTGAAGACAAACCGCAATGGTTTTCAATCGTTGACGAAACAAATCGTAAATCATTTGATATACGGAGTTTTCAAAAACATTTTGAGATTCTTTTAGAAACTGATAACTGATTGCTGATTGCTGATTGCTGACAGCTTTTTTCTTTTCATCAAATCTAATGTAAAATGAAATTTATTTGTAAAAGCTATTTTAAAG
>JBGTKR010000114.1:0-6078 GCA_041744535.1 Pyrinomonadaceae bacterium | reverse complement strand
AGGTAATTGGTGATTGGTGATTGGTGATTGGTATTAAATCCAAAATCCAAAATCTAAAATCCAAAATTGAAATATGGCTCATAAGAAAGGTGTAGGTTCATCGAGAAACGGACGCGATTCAAACCCGAAAATGCTCGGGATCAAAAAATACGGCGGACAGCAAGTTCGCGGCGGTAACATTTTAGCCCGTCAACGCGGCACGAAATGGAAGCCCGGAACAAATGTCGGCAAAGGAAAAGACGATACATTGTTTTCATTGATTGACGGTGTTGTAAAATTTGAACAACGCGGCAAGCAGGGCAAGTTTATCAGTGTTTATGCCGAAGGCTCACCGGAACTAGAAAAAGCGGCAGCAGCTTAGTTGATTTGTAGAAAATTTATAAATATGACGATAACAAAATGTGTTTATCGTCATATTTTTGTGTTTAAAATAAATATTTTAATTTATTTTTATTTTTTTGGCATTAAATTTTTAAAGTTTTCCACAGGTTATTTACTTATTTTTTAAAATAGCCGAAGTTCTTAAACCTTTGATTTCAAAGAAACTTGTAAAGTTTTCCACAGAGTTTTCCACAGGCGACAATAAAATTTACACAAAATTCTGTTGAAATCTCAACGTAAAAAACACCAATAGTTAAAGTATTTTCTACTTGACAGTCAATGAATACGGATGTAATATGGTTGACATAGTCAAATTTACTTGCGGGTGTTTGACCGATTGAGAGATAGGCAAACAAAAGGCGGTGACGCATTGTTTGAGGGCAATGAAAGCGGAAGTAGTTGCTATTTACGCTCTCTATCGAAGCCGAAAGGCTTTGCTAAAGGAAAGTTGAAAAACTTTTCTGAGTTGTTTGGATAAAAACAAACAACATCTTTTGAAAATGATCAGTCGAAAGATGCGTAGTCGCTTACTTAGCTTCGGCGGTAAGCCTCGTTGCCGGAAACGTAACCGGAGGTGGAGGACAGCCACCTGAAAAAAAACCTATTGACATTATTTCAATGTTTTTATGTCGCAAGACACAAAAAGATTTTTTTAATGTTGACCGGAGACGGATTCTCCGCAGAATTCAATTTCGGAATACAAAATTCGACGTATAACTCGTGTACATGGATTATTCGTCAACATTATTTGAATACTTCGGTATTCGGTAATACACGGAAAATACTGTTTTAACTTCGGTTGAAACAGTATTTTCCTTTTTGTGTGTAAACACATAAATCTTTACAATAATCTTATGTTTATAGACCGCGTAAAAATTCGTGTCACAGCAGGTCACGGCGGAAACGGCGTAACGGCATTTCGACGTGAAAAATTCGTGGCGAAAGGCGGACCTTCGGGCGGCGACGGCGGACGCGGTGGTGATGTTTGGCTTGAAGCGGATGAAAATCTCAATACTCTTCTTCATCTGCGTTTTAATCCCGAACATAAAGCCGAGCGTGGAAAACACGGTGAAGGATCGAGAAAATTTGGAAAAGACGGCGAAGATATAACTATCAAAGTTCCCATCGGCACGGAAGTTTTTGATGCGGAAACGAATGATTTATTGATTGATTTTACGAATCACGAACAAAAATTCTTGGCGGCAAAAGGCGGACGCGGCGGTTTCGGCAACACGCATTTTAAGAGTTCGACCAATCAAGCACCGCGTTATCATCAGGACGGCGGCGAAGGCGAATATCACGAATTGCAGCTAGAATTAAAACTTATTGCCGATGTCGGACTTTTAGGGTTTCCGAATGCCGGAAAATCAACTTTAATCTCGGTAATTTCCGCCGCTAAACCGAAAATTGCCGATTATCCATTTACGACTCTCGAGCCGAATTTAGGAGTTGTCAGTGTCAGCGATTTTAAAACTTTTGTCGTTGCGGATATTCCCGGTCTGATCGAAGGTGCTTCGGAAGGTGCGGGACTCGGCGACAGATTTTTGCGGCACGTTGAACGGACGAAATTGCTGCTGCATCTGGTTGATGTTTCCTCGATTTCGGGACGCGATCCGGTAGAAGATTATGAAGCGATAAACCGTGAATTGAAAAATTACGATATTGATCTTTCAAATCGTCCGCAAATTATTGTTGCAACAAAATTGGATGCTTTGGATGATGAAGAAAGATTGGAAAAACTTCGTGTGAAAGCAAAAAAAGACGGGCGGGAGTTTTTTGAAATCTCCGCCGTAACCCGTCAAGGCACGCAGGAATTGGTTTTTGCCGTTTCTGCGAGGTTAGACGAAATTACAAAGACGGAAATTGATTTAACCGAAGACGAAGAAGATGTTTATTGAAGAATTGAGAGAAAATTTAAGTGAAGATGCAAGACATTTTGTAGATTTCCCCGAAGTTATTTTCTTTGATGATTTTTATGAACAGATTGAAGATTTATACGGAACGGAAATTACACGGTTTGAAGCGGATGGAATAATCGAAATGTGGCTCGAATTCAGTTTTCGCGGACACAGGTTTTTTGTCAATAATAGATTCGGTGATTACCAATTTTACGTTGAAGACGCGGAATGTCCCGATGAAATTTTGATTGAAATTGCCGATCATTTTCGTCGGCTTTTAGAAAATTCAGCCACAGAGGACACGGAGTTTTTAGAGGGTTTGCATTAGGTTGAAACTGTTTTTTCTTTCCGTCTTCTCTGTGTTCTCTGTGGCAAATATATGAAACGAATTGCATTTTACGGCGGCAGTTTTGATCCCGTTCATAACGGGCATTTGGCGATTGCCGAAAGGTTGACCGAGATTTTCAAGTTGGATGAATTCGTGTTGATTCCCGCTTTTCACGCTCCGCATAAATCGCGTTTGAAACCGACTTCTGCTTTTCAGAGATTTGCGATGCTGTGTTTGGCAACGGACGGACTTTCGGAGGTCAAGGTTTCGACAATGGAACTCGAAGTTCCCGAAAAACCTTATACGATTGAAACTTTAACGAAGTTGAAAAGCGATTTGCCCGATGCGGAAATCTTTTTCGTGATGGGTGCGGATTCTTGGCAAGAGATAACGACTTGGCGGGAATGGGAAAAGGTTTTGACGATTGTCAATATAATTGTCGTTACACGCCCGAATTACGAGATCGGGTTTTCGCACGTTACGGATGAAATTCGTGAGCGAATCGTGGACTTGCGGGGCAAAGACGAATTACGAATTACGAATTACGAATTACGAATTTACATAACCGACGCGGTGCAGATGGATATTTCGGCGACGCGGATTCGGAATATGATTCGGACGGAAGAAAAAGGTTGGAAGGAATTTGTGAAGAAGGAAGTTGCGGAACATATTGAAAAATACGACTTGTATGAATAAGAAAATTTCCCGCAAAGCCGCAAAGGATGCAAAGAAGAATTAAGAATCGTGCATAATTAAATTAAACTGAACTTGAAAATTTAGCATTTTTCTTTGCCTCTTTGCCTCTTTGCGGGAGTCTTTTTTTACTATAAAAATTATTTCCCGCAAAGCCGCAAAGGACGCAAAGGAAAACAAAGAAATTATTAAATTAATCTTTATCTTAAACTAATTTTGCTTGGGTGAATAAGAAATTTATAAACTTAAAAAAATTAATTGACCGTCAACTGTTTACAATTTACAAATAATATTGAATTATAAACACTCAAATTATGAATATGGAATCAGAAGTAGAAGTAACAAAAAATAAATCTCTTGAACGGGAAGAAATAGTAGAAAACGACACGCTTAAAGTAATTCCTCAAATGACTCCGTTTGAGGAGGTTGACGATGAAATAAAACTCGCGTTGCATTTAGCTTCGGAAAAAAAAGCGGTTAATACGGTTGTGCTTGATCTGCGGGACATTACGAGTTTTACGGAATTTTTCGTAATTACGAGCGGCACGAATCAAAGACAAGTGCAGGCGATTGCCGACGAGATTTCCGAACAGCTTAAAAAACAAATAAAATTAAAAGCGATTCGCATCGAAGGCTATACAACTGCCGACTGGGTTTTGCTTGATTACGGCGATTTTATCGTGCATATATTTAATCAGAAATCCCGTGAATTTTACGATCTGGAAAGACTTTGGCGGGATGCGAAAAAGGTTAAATTGCCGGAGGAAATTTAGATTAATGGAAATCTGATAACGGATAATGGAAAATAAAGAATAAAAAATTATCCGTTTTCCATTATCCGTTTTCCGTTATGAAATTCCATTTTATTTGGGTTGGAAAAACTAAGGACAAGCATTACGAAGCGTTGCAGGAAAATTATCTGCAACGCCTTTCTCATTTTGTAAAGTATTCGGTTACAACAATTAAAGATAAAGCAAAACACGAGTCGGTTGAAATTGAAGGCAACCGAATACTGGAAAAAGTGAATCAAAGTAGCTTCGTCTGTATTTTGGACGTGAAGGGACGCTCTATCGGTTCTCGGAAACTCGCTAAGGAAATCGAAAAATGGCAGGTTCGCGGACTTAAAGAAATTACCTTCATAATCGGCGGCTTTGAAGGATTGTCTTCTGAGGTTGTCAAAAGGGCAGATTATAGTCTATCCTTGTCGTTTCTTACTTTTACGCACGAGATGGCTCGCGTGATTTTGATCGAACAGCTTTATCGTGCATATTCTATTATCAATGGGTATCCATATCAAAAATGAGCAAATTAAACTTAGAAGAAATTAAAGACAAATTAATCACAGAGAAAGAAAGTCTTCTGCGAAAACTGAGCAACAAGAATCTTTCGATTGACGATTCGGAAATGCCCGATCCGGTTGATCTGGCGGTAACGAATTATTCAAAAAACGTAATGCTTTCCGTTTCGGAAAACGAATCGCGGCAATTAATGCTGATAAATGGAGCGTTGGAAAGAATCGAGGATGACGAATACGGTTTCTGTCAAAACTGCGAAGAGGAAATAATCGCCAAGCGGCTTAACGCCGTCCCTTGGGCGAGATATTGTCTGGCTTGTCAGGAATTGGACGAAAGAGGCTTGCTTGATGAAGAATAGTTTTTAAGTGAGAGGTTTGAAGTGTGAGGTGAGAAATTTTTTCCTGCAAGCAAATTTCATTTTTTACTTCTCACTTTTTACCTCTCACTTCTCACTTAAATTGATGTTTCAGAAATTTTACGACTCTCTTTTAACTCTTGCTTATCCTCAATCCTGTAATGTTTGCGAAAAAAGCGTCGAGAGATCGAGCGACGGCGTGGTTTGCCGTTCCTGTTGGAAGGAAACGCAAATTTTTCGGGGCGATGAAACGCTTTGCGATAAATGCGGCAGATTCTTAAGCGATAAACCGAACAACTTTAAAACCTTTTGTCATCAATGCGACGAACATTTTTACGATGCGGCTCGTGCCGTCGGAAAATATGAAAAAGGTCTTGCGGCTTCTATTTTAAATCTCAAACGTGAACCCGTCGTTGCAAAATATCTGCAAAAACTTTTTCTCGAAGCATTTCACAAAACTGATTTTCAAAAGACCACAAAAATAATTCCCGTGCCGCTTTCAAAACGCAGATTTCTTGAACGCGGACACAATCAAGCGGCAGTTTTATCGAAGATTTTAGCCAAAGAAACAGGAATTGTTTTAGATGAACACAGTCTGCTCCGCATAAAACATACGCCCGTTCACCGTGCCGGAATGGACAAAAAAGGCAGAGAAATGAGCGTTGCAAAAGCCTTTGAAGTCCGACGCGAAAAACTTATCAAAGGCGAAAACATACTGCTCGTAGATGACGTTTTCACATCGGGAGCAACGGCTTCGATCTGTGCCAAAGAATTAAAGAAAAAAGGTGCGGATAAAGTCTATGTTTTCACGATTGCCCGCACATTTTAACTTTATCTGATAAGCAGGAAAGTCAGAGAAATTCGGTGGTGTTAAAATAAAATTTAATAAAACAGTAAAAACTTTTTGATTTTTTGCCGTAATCTGCTATATTTTGCCGTAATCATTTCTTAAAAAAAATTCAAAATTCGACAGAGGAATATAATTTTATGGCAAATGCTGAAAATGCTTCAAGCAAATACGATAAGAGTTTTTTCGGACATCCGGCGGGATTATCCACTTTGTTTTTCACGGAAATGTGGGAACGCTTCAGTTATTACGGAATGCGAGCTCTTCTCGTGCTTTATATG
>JBGTKR010000113.1:0-25595 GCA_041744535.1 Pyrinomonadaceae bacterium | reverse complement strand
AACCTCGGCGTTGGTAATAACTGAACTATCCAGAATTTTGACGTTTCGCCCGATTCGTGAATTGGCAATTCGTGTTCCCGAACGGATCGTGCAGCCGTCGCCGATCTCGGTTTCGCCTTCGATGGTTACATTCGGATAAATTACCGTGTCGCGTCCGATACTTGCCGAGGCACTGATATAGACGTTTTTCGGGTCAATAAATGTTACGCCGTAATCCAACATCATTTTGCTGATAACTCTACGACGCAAAACTCTTTCCATATCGGAGAGTTGTTTGCGGTTGTTGATGCCTTCGATCTCGTTTTTGTCTTTGTGTTTGTAAAGCGAAACGGATTCGCCTGATTCCGCCAGAAGATGCGGAACGTCCGTCAAATAATATTCGCCCTGAGCGTTGTCATTTTGAACTTTGGAAAGTGTTTCAAACAATTTTTTTGTGTTGAAACAATAGATTCCCGAATTTATTTCGTTAACTTTTAATTCTTTATCGTTTGCGTCTTTTTGTTCAACGATTTTATCAAATAGTCCGGCTTCATCGCGGATGATTCTGCCGTAACCTGTCGGATCATCTAATTGAACCGTAAGAATCGTGCAAGCCGCACCTTTGCCTCGATGAGTATGATGTTGTTGAACCAAGCGTGCAAGGGTTTCCGGCTTTATCATCGGCACATCACCGGATAAAACCAAAAGTGTTGATTCCTCATTTTCTAAAAATTCGCGTGCGGAATTTACCGCATCGCCCGTTCCGAGTTGCTCTTTTTGCCAGACGAATTCGGCGTGTTCTTCGTTTAATTCTTCTAAAACTGCGGCTTTAACGTCTTCGCCCTGATGACCGATAACGGTGTAAATTTTGCGTGGAGCAAGTGCGGTTGCCGTGCGGCAGACGTGATTTATCAGCGGGCGACCATCCAATTCGTGAAGAACTTTGGCAAGATTTGAACGCATACGGGTTCCGAGTCCGGCGGCTAAAACCAAAACATCGAGTGATTTTTTTTCGTTATTTTTGTTTTCCATACTTTAATGTGAATCAGTAGTTGAAATTTAAATAAACTTATAAATTCTTTCTTTGCGGACTTTGCGGCTTTGCGGGAAACTTTTCTCCCGCCAAGTCGCCAAGTTCGCAAAGTAAAAATCAGGCAATATCAGATATTTAGTTCAACTCCTGATTGGCATTTTATTAAAAACTTACACGATACGATTTTTTTTCACACCGTAACCAATTCTAATTCTTTTAACTGTTTTATTGAATCAGGCTGTTTTGAAGCACACAACATCACAACCCGTGCCAATTTATCGGGATGATGCCGCACTTTTTTGTTTGAATCCAATAGATTTCCGTAAATTATTTCCGCGTTTTCAATCGTCTGCGGAGAGATCGAATCCGCCAGACCGATCTGTTTTGCTCCTTTGCTTTTATAATGTTCGGCTTGAATTTTGTTGATCGGATGATTATTGACGATCACATAATCAAAAGCAATTTCCGGGACGTGAGCTTTGATAATTTCCAGATGCCTTCGGGCGGAAAGTCCTTCGGTTTCGCCGGGCTGCGTCATCAGGTTGCATATAAAAATCTTTACTGCCGAAGACCGGGCAATTGTTTCCGATATGCCTTGAACCAAAACCGGCGGAATCAAACTTGTAAACAAAGAACCGGGACCAATGGTAATTATATCCGCTTGACGAATCGCTTCCAAAACCTCCGGCAGCGGATGACAGGTTTCGGGTTCGAGCCGCAGTCTTTTTATTTTGCTTCCGACACGCCCGACATTCGTTTCGCCTAAGATATTTTCACCGGTGTCTAATTCGGCGATAAGGCGGACATCTTCCATCGTGGCGGGATAAATATGTCCCTTGCTGACAAGGATTTCCGACGAGAGTTTGACCGCTTCGGCAAAATCGCCCGTGATCTCGGAAAGTGCGGCAAGAAAAAGATTACCGAAACTGTGTCCGCCTAATTCTCCGTCGCCGCGAAAACGATGCCGGAAAAGTTTCGACATCAAAAGCGAATCTTCCGACAAAGCGACCATACAATTTCGTATATCGCCCGGCGGCAGCATTTGCAATTCATCCCGCAAGCGTCCCGAACTTCCGCCGTCATCGGAAACAGCAACCACCGCCGAAAGATTTTTCAAACGGTTCGCTTTTGTCTGCTCTTCTTCCTCACCGACAAATTTCTTTAGTCCTTCCAAAAGCGTAGAAAGACCGTTTCCGCCACCGATTGCAACGAGGTTCAACCCGTCTGATGTCTGTGAAAATAGATGGTGCTTCATTTTTCTTGGTTGAGGATTTTAGAAAATTTGAAAAAACGGAAGGAAAACTAAAAACCCTATATGCTCTTTTCTGTTAAAATTTTAAAATTTGAACGGCAAGCGTGTTTGCCTGTTTAAATTTTATCATTTTTTCAATTTATTTATCAATAAACGGTTTTTGTGACCAAAACTTTTCTGTAATGTTTCAATCTTATTTTTCCGACAGAGAATTGGCAGCAGGTTCATAATTTTGTTTTACAATCGGATAAATTGAGTTTCTTCCTCGCATCGGTTATTAATTTAAAAACTCCCTAATTTTTCCTTGTTGAAAAGTTTTCTGTATGTATCGTAAACAAATTTTAATTTTTTTTCATCATTCGGATAATCCCAGAAATATTTCCCCGGCAGACTTAAAATTCTGTCAAATTCCTCTCTTGAAACCTGTAGTTTTTTGGCAATATATTGTTTTTCTTCTTCAGCTTTTACTTTATTATACGGTTTGCTTTTTAATTGTTCGAGAGCCTCTTCACGCTCGATCTCACCGATGCAGATTTGCGAAGAAAATGTCGCCCGCCGATAATCAATACCAAATTTTTCGTATAAATAATAAGATTGAATAAAACCTGTATATTTTGATTCGTAATGCTTGCCGCCGTAAAATCTCCAATCCAGTTTTTCTTTAAGAAGTTCCATCGCTTCCTGTTTTACATACGGCACATAATTAAGGAGATAAACCATTTTTATACCCTTAATTACTTTATAATATGTTTCCTTTTTAAAACCGAAAGTCGGAAATGTTTTTAATTTTTTCTCGCCGAAGGTTTTCTGAATGTAATTAAAATACCGCAAATCCTTGGCATTGTAATGCCAGCTTCGCGGCAGAATGCCTTCGGTGGCAAAATTGCCGCCGCTGATGATGTATTTAACGCCGTATTTAGCGGCATAATGATGAAGTGCGGCGGGAATTGCAATGTCGGTAGGCGTATCCGCTTCGGGGACGGAAGCCTTTAGAAACGCAAGCTGTAAATCCTTGAATTCTTCCCAGTCCAGCACGTAACTTTCATAATCAATTCCGAGTTTCTGGGCAATATTCTTGATATTCAGAACGGCTTCTTCGGAGTTCCAGCCGTTATCCATATGCACCGCTAAAATGCGTAAACCTCTTTGTTTTCCGATGTAAGCGGCATAACTGCTGTCAATTCCTCCGCTCAAACCCATTACGCAATCGTATTCCTTGCCTTCACCCGCCCGTTTCATTTCCGCAATGATTTTTTCGAGAGCCTTATCGCTTTCTTCACCCTGATATTTGTGTTTGATCCTTTTATCAAGAAACTCCGTGCAGTGATTACAATACCCGTTTTCGTCGAAAACTATTTCCGGGTCTGTCGTATCCATCAGACAGCGTTCACATTGCTGATAAGTTCTTGCTTTCATAAATACTTGTCTTGAAATGAGAATGTCGGCTTTCCAATTATTATACAAAAATAATTATTAAAATCCAGAAAAATAAATCAGTCAAATATCAATTCATTTTTATCTGGATAATTGATTAGGACACCGCGTTTTTTTCCTTGATAAACAAACAGACTTCCTGCCGCTAAACCATTGGCATAAGCGTCTTTATAGGCTTTTGCCAAATCCTCCAAACTCCCCGCTCCGCCCAATGCGACAACCGGAATACTCACCGCAGTCGAGATGGATTTCGTTAAATCTATGTCGTAGCCTTCCATCTTTCCGTCTTTTTCGATGGATTGAATTATTATTTCGCCCGCCCCGTTTTTCTCCATCAATTCGGCAAACTCCAGCGGCGTGTAATTGGTTGATTTGCTGCCGCTTAAAATCCATGTTCGCTCGCCTCTTAAAAATTTCTTTTTCACATCTAAACCAACGACAATCGTTGACGAACCGAAAACTTCCGAAGCCTCTTTAATGAAATCCGGGTTTTCCGCTGCGTGCGTGGTAATTATAGCTTTTTCCGCTCCGGCACTGATAACTGATCTGATGTCGTCAATCGTTTTGATCCCGCCGCCGACGGCAAACGGCATATTAGCTTCTTCGCCGACATTTTTTACAAACTCCAAAGAAATCAGTCTGTTTTCCTTCGACGCTTCTATATCTAAAAACACCAGTTCATCAGCTTTCAAATCATTAAAAATCCTCACCGCGTTGATCGGATCACCGATATATTTGTGGTTTTTAAATTGAATGGATTTGACTAAAGCCAGATTCTTCAGCAGCAGAACGGGTATAATTCTAGGTCGAAACATTATAATTCAATAAAATTTTTTAGTAATTTTGCTCCGGCATCATGGCTTTTTTCAGGATGATATTGGACTCCGTAAATATTATCTTTTTCTACTGCTGAAACAAAATTATAATCATAATTTGATTCATTTAATACGTCAGCTTGATTGGCGGCTTTGAAGTGATAAGAATGCACAAAATAAAACTCTTTTGGTTCGGATAAATCTTTCATTAACTGACTCTCTTTTTTAACCACAATCTGATTCCAACCCATATGCGGAACTTTGTGTTTTAACCTGTCTGAAACCCGAAATTTCACAACTTCTCCGTCAATCCAACCTAGCCCGACCGAATCGCCTTCCTCGCTTTTTTCCGCCAAAAGCTGCATTCCCAGACAAATTCCGAGAATCGGTTTTTTCTTAACCAAAACTGCTTCGTTCAACACATCCAATAAACCCAATTCTTTCAAATTAGCTATAGCTTTCCCGAAGTGTCCGACACCGGGAAGGATGATTTTATCGCTCTCGGCAACAACTTTAGGCTCGGACGAGATTACGGAATCCACTCGCAATCTACTCATCGCCCGTTTGACGGAATTCAAATTCCCCATTCCGTAATCTACTATTGTTAATTTGAAAGTCATATAATGAGTTACAATATCATATTTAACTGTATCTATTTTAAATTAAAATCAAATATTTTTGATGATTTCAGCCAAATTTCGAACTTGTAGTTTTCTTGAGAATTGTTCAACATTTACAGAACTACAAGATACAAATCCGTTAATTTGAAATTCTTCATAAAGAGTATTTAAAACTTTCATTAAATGTGTCGAATCCATCACTATAATACCGGAGTTAGTTTCGGATAATACTTTTCTTTGCGGACGTTCATCTTCCAGTTCCTTTTCTTCCAAACCATAATATTTATCCTTTAATTCTCTTGCTTCCTGATCATTATCATAACAAAAAATTATTTGCCGCTTTAATGCAAGATACTCATATATTTTTGTTCCCATACAGGAATACTGATTAAAAAGTAGAAAAATATTATTAGCGGCAAGTTTTTTAAGTAATTGCTCATTCGGAATTTTTGGAATCATATTAACTACGGGTTTAAGATTTTGATACTTGGTTTCAATTAAGTTTCTTATTTTCGATTCGATATTTGTTCCATAAAAGTTTATCTCAAACTTTACGGGTTCTGAAAGTTTACTTACAAAATTGCTGGAAACCCGCAAAAAACTTTCTATCGGATGCCACTCGTAAATTGTGCCTACAACCGCAACTTTCAGTTTCTCTTTAGACTGTTCTATTCCTTTTACTTTTTCTAACGCCTCCTGATTATATCCATTTGGAACAATATAGAAAGGTTTATCCGGTAGAAGAGTTGAGATTTGCCTCTGAAAAAAATCCGTAACAGTAGTAATCGCACTAACATTTGACATATACTTTTTCTCAAAAAAAGCATCCCAAATCTGCGGAACTCCGCTTCTTAATCTGCTTTTGTCCTGTGACCATGGATCACGATAATCGGCGATCCAGGGAATGTTATACTTTCTGCTCAAAATAGACGCATACTTAAATAAAATAAAAGGGTCGCCTGTGGCAATAATCACATCTACTTTGTTTTTCTTTAAATATTTATCTGCTTCAAAATAAAGATTTACTTTCGGACCGATTAAAAACGGGAATTGACCGTATTCAAAAAGAGCAGAGATACTTTTTCGGAAAATACTGAATCTGCTCTCACCATATTTAAGCAACAGCCTGTTGGAAATGTTCGGGATATACGGCGTGCGGATAATAATACCTGTATCTGATTCCTCAATAATAGTTTCTGCTGAATCACTTTGAGCAATATAATCCAAATGATTACCGTGTCTATTGTTCCACTGACGAGTTACCACTACTGGAAAAATACCGAATTCGTGCATATACTTAAACCAGCTATAGGGACGCAGCCCTCCGACAGATACGTAAGGCGGATAATCATACGCGAGAATCAAAATCTTTTTCATAAGTTAGCTTTTATTACAAGACCAGACTTTTATTATGAAACCTAAAGTTTTATTTTTTCTAACAGCCGAATTTCCTTACGGGAATGGAGAAACTTTTATAGAAAACGAAATATTATTTCTGGCTAATTCTTTTGATAAAGTGGTTATTTTACCATTAAATAAGTCAAGTGAAAAACACAGACCAATTCCACCCAATGTTAGTATTCAACCAATACAAACACAACAACCCGGTTGGTTAAAAGTTTTCGGCAAAATCTTTAGTGAACCGGAAATTCTTAAAGAATTTTTCCAAAACGTATTTTCAAACCCACTAAAAAATAAGATTTTACTACAAAGTATCCGCAATGCTATGTGTATATCAAAACATATTGAAAAACAATATAACAAACACCAAAACTGTAGAATTTTATTTTACAGTTACTGGTTGGATGACGGAGCTTTAAGTATTGCTTTTTTAAATAGAAAGGCAGTTAAAGTTTCAAGAGCCCATAGATGGGATATTTATATAGAAAAACATCTGTATAAATATCTTCCATTAAGAAGCTACCTTGCTAAAAACTTGTCTAAAATTTTTAGTATTTCTAAAGATGGAGAAGAATACCTAAAAAAGACTACCGGACAACCCGATAAAATCAGCATTTCAAGATTAGGTGTCTTATCCCGCAAGAAATTTAATAAAAACAATGGAGAACCGGACTTAAATTTAATTTCAATCAGTTACGTTATTGATCGAAAAAGAGTGGATTTAATAGGAGAGGCGATCAGTCTGCTAAGTTCAAAGCAAATCCACTGGAAACATTTTGGAGATGGTCCCGAACTTGCCAAAATCAAAGCTTTATTTGGTTTCGGTGAATTCTACGGTCACATAAATAACAATCAATTGACTGATATGCTGGAGGAGTTATCAATTAATTCGGTTCTTATAAATACATCAACGAGTGAAGGTATTCCCGTTAGTATGATGGAAGCGATGAGCTTCGGTATTCCCTGTATCGGAACCAATGTCGGTGGAGTAGCTGAAATTATTAAGGACGGGGTAAATGGGTTTTTGATGCCTGCTGATCCTTCACCGCAAATGGTATCTGACCATATAAAAAAATACTTTGAGCTTCCAATCGGAGAAAAAGAGTTATTCCGTCTTAATGCCTTTCAAACCTGGGAAGAGAGATACAATGCTGAAAAAAATTACAACAATTTTACAGACGAATTATTATTACTTGATAATGAGTAAGTCTGCAAAATCAGAGTATTTCCGAAGAATACGCCTCAGTTTAATTAAGCAAATATAGATGCAAAAGCAGAGATATTTGAGAGGTCGCGGAGTTTTGGGCAGAAACCCGAATGTCAATGAGGGTGCGTTCGGGAATTAACCGGCAATATCCAAAAAGCACCCTCCATAACTGTTGGGTTTCCGCCTTGAAAAACTCCGCGACCCCTCAGATATTTAAGATTCCTCTTTTTGCAGCACAATACAGGTCGTTTGAAATGTTCGAAACAAATTCGGTAAATAACTAACCGTATTCCACCAAACTCTTGGTTTGTAAAAAGGGAGAAATGACCTTGCAAAAATAATTGCAGCTAATCTTTTATCATTTATCAATTTTTCAGCATAAGTTTGCGAATCATCTATGATTTTACTTTTAATTAAGTTTGTCCCGGAAAAAGAATCCGCTAATTCTTTTATGTTTGGTCGGTACATCGTATCAATCGGATCAAGATGATAAGGATATCTGTAAGGAACGGTAATAATCAGGTAACCGCCGGGATGAAGTACCTCCACTAATGCCTCGCAAATGTCTTTCCTGTTCTCCAAATGTTCAAGTAAATTACTACATAAGACAACATCATACCGCCCCTCTTTTAACTTTTCGAGAAATTTGCTGTCATAGAGATCACCGACCAGATCAACCCCAACCCCATCTTTAATATCCGAATGCACTATGTGTACCCCGGTTTTCTCTAACGGCTTAAATATATTGTTATAAATATGTGGTTTTACAACTTCACGAAAATGACTTGTTGCACTGCCGATGTTTAAAATTCGAGATGCTCCACTATTTACTAAGCTCCGAATTTCTTCACCAATCCATTCAGCTTCTTTTACAAACATATAATTTAAGAAATTAATATAAACTGCAAAGGCAGAATAAAAATACCTGTGTTTATGATAAATATCGTTGATTATGCAATATCCGATTTATGTTTATTCTGCTAATCTTCTCATATAAATTTTCAAAAGTTTATTTACATAATTAACAATATCAAAATTTTCTTTCGCATAATTTGCTGCAAACGAAGACATTTCATTATAAATATGTTGATGATTTATCAAATATTTTATCTTTTCTGCAAATAAATCAGGATTTTGCTCCAGAATAAGATAACCGTTTTTACCGTCTTTTATAATATCTTTATTACCTTTTCCATCAAGAGAAATAACGGGCAAACCTAATGCCATAGCTTCTACCAAAACCAAACCAAACGGTTCATACAAAGCAGTATGAACGTAAATGGAACTTTCACCCAGCAGTTCCGCCACGTTATCTTGAGATCCCGTCATTTGAATTTCCTTTGTAAGATTTCTTTTTTGGACCGACTCGGCTATCTGTTGTTTTTTAATTCCGTCTCCGACAATTTTCAAGTGAACTTTTACGCCGGCTTTTTTTAAGCTCTCAATAATGTCCAATAAAAACATCTGGTTTTTTTTTTCAAGCAGATTTCCTATGTTAATTAATTTTATCGGATAATCAATTTTTTCATTTTTGACTTTTATTTCTGCCGTTTTGGTGAACTTTTTTATATTTACAGCATTATGCAGCAAAAAAATATTTCTGTGTAATGAGTTCGGTAGAACACATTGAAAATATGACTGAGTATCTTTTGAAATAGCTATAAAACCGGAGTCGCTGGAAACATATTTTGGAATCAGAAGTTTACGCTCATAAAACTCAACTATTTTTTGTTTAGACCGAAAGGTCTTGATATTCAAAGTCTGCAGCTGCCGCATATTATCGTGACAGTGAGTAAAATACTTTATATTTTTTCGAAATCTTTCCCTTGTAACTAATTCGGCACCATACAAATGAGAATGTATAATGTCAGGCTCATACCCATCTATAAAGTGTTCATAATTCTCTATCTCAATTTTATTCTTACCGGTCAGCGATGGAATTACGCTTGCCGAACATTTTTCAACTTTAATATCCTTTGTTAAAAAAGAAAATTCATTTTCACCTTCAAAGTAAATAAGCCGTGTTTCTACATTATTACGGCTGTTCAACTCATTACAAATATCAATTGCTAAACGTTGGGCACCACCCTTTAATAAGTTTGGAATGACGTGCAGTATTTTAATTTTTTTTGATTCTTTCGAATTCATTAAATATAACAGAAACCTAATTAAAATGATTTTTTATTAAGCGACTAAATTATTTGTATTTTCTATGATTAAATCGTGAGTAACTGCAAATGATCGAGAGTCACAGCTCACAGTTCAATTTTAGTTTAACGGCTGTTTCTTTATCACAAATCAAAAAATTGTAATATGCCGATTTCTCAAGCTTTTCTACTCTCTTTGGAGAATTTATTTCATCAATATTGAAGTAAAGATAGTCCAGACCCGAAAGCTGCCGCTGAATTTTTTCTGCAATCTCATCGGTAAGAATCTCTATCAGGAGTATCGGATGATCTCTCTTCAAGACTTTAATCATTCCTTCAACTGCCTCAGGTTCGTGCATTTCCACATCGAGTTTTATCAAGTCAACCTTCTTATTTTCAAACTCTTTCATTTCGTCAATTGCAACGACCTGAACTTTATAGGTGATCCTGTCCGGGTTATTTGTCAACATTTTTTCACTTAAAGAAGCACTGTATTGAGATTCTGTATTTATATCGAAAAAAATAGATTCTCCGGACTTATTGGAAACAGCCTTTTTGTATAGATGAACATGTTTGAAATCATTTATACTGATATTCTTCTGAAAAATCTCAGCAGTTCTCTTCACAGGTTCAAAGGCATATATTTCTGACTCCTGATTAACTGCCCTTGCAACCAGAGAATATATACCGGAATTTGCACCTATATCCAGCACGACTTTGGCATCTTTTGATATTTCTGACCAGATATTTAGAGAAATCTTTTCCCAACCGCCTTCAATACCTTTCCAAAATATCTCATTTTCTATTGTAGTGAAGCCGGGATTATAAAGCTTAAATGTTGTGTTTTGAAAGTTTACGTCAAATATACCTATAAATCTTAAGTCCTTATATAACTTCTCCATAAGGTAGGTTTGATTTTTCAAAAGACCCGCAACTCCTCTTTTTGCAGGCATCACCTTCCAAAGTTTATTGATAAACCTATAAGCTATTGTAGTGAGTTTCATATTATATACACTAAAAAATGCAAATAAACGGTTGAAATAAAGACCTGTGAGTTCTTTATATAAATCTCGGTATTTTTTACGGTTAAAACAATATACAACTGCGAAAATTGCCAAGTTTCAAACTTTCAAACTTTCATTTACATTGGATAATTATCCGGTTTTTTTTGTCCGATATTTATAAAATATCTCTAAGCAGATGAGTATAAATTATATTCATCTGGAATTCTTCCAACACTTAATTCTTTTATACAAAACCAACGATGCTTGTTTTGTCCATGCATTGGTGATTTTAAAATAGACCGCATTGTCCAATAGAAAGCTTTTCTCTTTCTATTGTTTAACATATAATGCTTTGCAATATTAAAATAGCAGTTGCTTAACGACTCTTGTCTAACAGATTTTGAAATATTCTTTCCGGAATGAGGTGCTTTAACAATATGCTGCAACATCTGTAAATGCTCTAAAGCACTATTATTTTTACGGAGATTTACCGATCTGTTCTCATGTTCAGTAATTATAATTGTATGCTGATTACTCAAATATATTACCGGAAAGTTCTCTGCTATTCTAATCCACAACTCCATATCTTCTCCAATTCTAAAACTGGGATTGAATTGGTGGTTTGTTAAAATGGTTTTATGAATACAGGCTTGAGGTGTATGAAAAACTGCTCTGATAATAAAGTCGTAAACATTTTCATTTTTATGTTTGCGTTGAATATTATGATTATCAATTCTCAATCTGTTATCAAACTTGATGGCTGTAAAAAACAGTGCCACCGGCTCATTTCGTTTTTTTATTGAATTATAAAGTTCTCCTAATCGGTTACTTGTAAACTTATCATCACTATCAAGAAAACAAATATATTTACCTTTTGAATGGGAAATTCCATTATTACGAGCTATACTTCGCTCAGCATTTGATTGATATATATATTTGATACGGTCATCCGGATATTTTTCAACCACTTCTTTTGTATTATCTGTACTCCCATCATCTACTATAATTAATTCCCAATCACTAAAACTTTGATTTAGTATGCTTTCTATAGCTTTATCTAATAAATTTGCCCGGTTGTAAGTTGGAATGATAACAGAAAAATAAACCATTATTTTATAAAATTTTCAGGGTGAACAGTTTTCCCTTTTTTATCTAGAAAAGCATGCAGACAGGCTAAGGCATAAAAATAATTTAAATCCTTTTTATTTAGCAAAACTCCCCTCAAAATTGTTTTAAGGTTGGCTGCAACTCCATTTTTGTATCTTAGACATCCCCATCTGGAAAAATCAAAATGTTCTTTTTGAAATCGCAAAGAGTTTCTTCTGCGGTAGTATGCCGGAATAACGGATAGATTTTTATGTGATTTAACCGACCCGGCATTTTTATGATAAATGATAGATTTTGTTGCGACTATCGAACGCACTCCTTTTTTTCCAAGACTGTAGCAGTAATCGGATTCCTCCGCATACATAAAAAAATCCAATTTCATAAACCCTTCTTTTTCAACCAGATTTATTGGCAAGAGCATTGAAGAACCTTCCACCACCTGAACTTCATAATTGTCTGGATACTTTGCTAACAGGTATTTATACTCTTTATCTTTCCATTCATTATAGATAAAGGGTTCTTTAAATCTATTTTTATTAGCGGCTCCGCCGAAATCTATAATATCCTTATTTTGCGGCTGTAAGGATACAGAACCGTAAATATGATCTCCATACTCTTTATACGCAGTAATTAGCTCATCCAAGGCATTCGGATGAACCTCTAAATCGCTATTAAGTATCCACAGTAACTCCGCTCCGTTTTCTTTAGCTATTTTGTAATTTTCCCAATGACCGGCAGCATATCCGAGATTAGCTTCAGACTGCATAATAGAAAACTCGGGGAAAGCATCTTTTAGCTGCTTATAGGAATTATTTGGAGAAGCATTGTCACGAATAAGCAATTTATAATTCGTATAGTTCAACTGCTTTAGAGAGTAAATACAATTAATACAATCGGCAGCGTCTCCCCAATTTAGCAGTGATATATATACAAGCGGTTGGTTCATAGTTACTTATGATTCGGTTTTTTGAAATATCTGATTTGATAAATTTTTCTTCAAAATTGCAAGTAAATCTCTGTAGTTGAACTTTAACCGCATTAAAGTAGATACGATTCTTGTTATTTCGAAAACGGAAAACTGCTCCGAATGAGAATAAAAAAAAGAAAGAATAATTTTCTTCTGTTGAATCAGGTTAGGATTTAAATTAGCAAATTCTTCATCGTAAAAATCCGAATCCGGTAATACTTCATCTGTTTTATGAAAATTTCTTTTCTCTAATATATCACTGAATATCGCTAAACACTTTTCACCTGAATGCCACGACTTGATACTCTCATAAATGATTTTCCGATGCTCAGATAAAAACTGTGGATTTGAGCATAAAAAGTTGAAATGATTTTTATAATCACTTTCAGACTTACTCATTTTCACATAATTGTTCAAAGCCGGGTCTCTGCTCAAATCAAACAGTGGATTAGTATTATAACAAACTAATGGATAAGCACCATAATATGAAGTTTCCAGCAAAGCTGTATATGAACCGAAGGGCATAGGATCAATAGCGATGTCAGCCATCATCTGATACTCAAAAGGCTCTTCAACCACTCCCTTTAAAAACATTCTCGGGTGCTTGGTTATCTCTATGTCGTTTTTTTTTGCCAAATTATAATCAAGCCCGATAACTATAATTTTTAAATTGGTGTTTACTGTCAGTATTTCATTCATTGTTTTGAAAAAATCGTAAAACTTGTTGGACTTGAACTTGTAAGCACTCCCGATGCAAACACCCAAAACTTCATTTTCCGTTATGCCATATTTATTCCTTAATGAATTGCGAAGACTTGTGTCCATTTGAACTTTTCTTAGCGGTAAAGGCAGCACGGTAGAATTGAGAAATTCTCTTTTATTAATAGAGATGTTGTGTGCCTCTTCTCGAATATTTACAAGAAATGAAGAAATATCAAGCCCATATGAAAAAGCATGATCTGCGTGATTAATAAAAAATATATCAAATAAATCTTTGTTCGTATTGAAAGCCAGACTGGGAATAATATCGTAAGGATGAATATGTAAAAATATTTTCCCTGCATGCTGTCCGGCAAAATTCAAAAGTGATTTACATTTTGATAAATCTCCAACATTATTATCCACTACGAAAAGCCCATTTCGTGCTGTGACGTAATTTTTTAATTCGTTCGGTATCTTGCTTTTGCCCTGGTCTGTTACATAGATGTGATGTGTATGACTTTTATCCAACCTGATTAAATTTTCAACCAATCTCGTATGTCCACCCGTTTCATACAAAGTGGTTAAAACGTGAACTATATTTTTCTTGCTTTTATCAATTGTTTCTTCAAAATTTAACTGGAGATTTTTTTTTGCAAATGACCTGAGGAAATCCTCTATTTTTTTTTCTCGAAAATATCCTGAATGGAACTTATATGCAATAAACCCGATAAGCTTTGCTAACTCCAATTTTAAAGATTCATCTTTAGTATGATTGAAAATATAGAGCAAGGCTAAATATATTTTTCGGTTAGCTTGAAGCACTGACATAATTTAAAAGGCATTAATTGTTTCGACAACTTTTTCAACCTGATTCCGGGTCATAATCGGATCAATTGGTAAACTTAAAACTTCAGAATGAATCCTTTCAGTTACGGGGAATTTTAAGCCGGAAAATTCCGTCATACATTTTTGTTTGTGGGGAGGGATGGGATAATGTATAAGGGTTTGAATGTCATTTTTTGTCAGATAATCCTGTAATGTATCTCTTCTTAAATGGCGGATTACAAATAAATGCCATACCGGTTCTGACCATTTTGGAACATAGGGTAAAACCAACTCGGATTTTGGATTCAGTTTGTCCAAATAATAAGCCGCAATTTCAGAGCGACGGGTGTTCCATTTATCCAGATATTTCAATTTTACACGCAATAATGCTGCCTGTATCGGATCAAGTCGTGAGTTAAAACCTTTAAGTTCATTATAATATTTTATTTCAGACCCATAATTTCTCAATAATCTTATTCTTCCAGCCAGTTCATCATCGTTGGTTGTAACCGCTCCCGCGTCGCCAAATGCCCCAAGATTTTTTCCGGGATAAAAACTAAATCCCGCAGCATCACCCAATCCCCCTGTTTTTTTGCCTTTATCTTTTGCTCCGTGAGCTTGTGCAGCATCTTCGATAACTTTCAAATCGTATTTTTCTGCAACTTTGTTTATTGCCTCCATATCAGCGGATTGCCCGTAAAGGTGAACCGGAAGAATTGCCTTTGTTTTTTCCGTAACTGCTGCTTCGATCAGCGAAGGGTTGATATTGTAGGTCTGCAAATCAGGTTCGACCGGAACCGGAGTTGCTCCGGCATAGGAAACAGCCAGCCAAGTTGCGATATAAGTATTGGCGGGGACGATAACCTCATCTCCTTTACCAATGTCAAAGCCTCGTAAAATCAGATGTAATGCTTCAAGTCCATTTCCGACACCGATACAATGTTTCACATCGCAGTAATCAGAAAATTCCTGCTCGAATAATTCAACCTCTTCTCCCAGGATATACCAACCACTTTCCATCACCCGTTGATAAGCAGCATCTATCTCGTCCTTCAATTCAAGGTAGGCATTTTTTAAATCTAAAAAAGGAACTTTCAAACTTTTTCACCTCGCACAGCTTTGAGAAAATCCTCGTAAGTACGGTAATAATCTGCTTCACTGTAAAACTCCGAGGCAAGAACCATACAAACTGAACCGGAAGAAAAGTTGTCAATTTCACGCCAGATTAAAGGAGGAACATGTAAACCGAAATAAGAACGATTTAATTGAAAAGTCTGTTCTTCGTTTCCGTCATTAAGAGTTACATTAAAACTACCGCTTGCCGCTATTAAAAGCTGATTACAATTTTTTAATGCGTGTCCGGCACGGGTTTCACCGCCCGGCACATCGTAAAGAAAGAAAACACGTTTGATTTCATAAGGAATGTGTTTATTTTCTTCAATAAAGGTTAAATTCCCGCGTGGATCGTTTATTTTCGGCAACTCAATTAGTTTACAATCCGAAACTTTATTTTTTGTTCTCATATGAACTTGTTTTAATTCTACTTAACTCTTCCGGTATCTCAACAATAAATAATTGAGAGCCTAGAAACCTGCTTTATCTAATGTTTATTTTTGTTATTGTATAATAATCTTTTACCTATATTAAAATATCTATTAGCAATTTTATTTCCGGCTTCATTTATAATTTCATCGCAAACTATATAGCCGTCTTTAATTTTAATCCACACTCCTTCATTATCAACATTTAATATGCGTCCCAAATGAGTTTTAACATTTGCAGGATGAAATTTTATTGTTTTAGGTATGTATTTGATGCCGTCAACTGTAAAGAAAGGCTGCGGATATGGAATACTTAAAGCCCGGAAAAAGGCTTTTAGTTCAAAGATCGTCGAATTAAAGTTAATTTCACAATCATTTAAATTACGTCTTCCAACCCAAGACGCTTTTGATTTGTCCTGGACTACGGGAGTAATTTTTTCATTTAAATAATTTAATATAACAGAGGATAAGTTTTGCTCAACATGAGCATTGAAATGCTTCATATAATCAGTTGCAGTTAAAATAAAATCATTGTTAGTTCGGTATTGATAGATGACATCTCCGTCATCTATAAACTCATTCATTAAATGAACAGTATATCCTAAATAAGGCTCATTATTAATAATTGCCCAAACAGTCGAATGCAGCCCTCTGTAACCCGGTAAAAGCGAGTAATGAATATTTATAAACTTTTTTTGCTCTAACATTTCCAGGGTAATAATGTCTTTTAATCCGGCACATACGATATGGTTTGAGGAAATATCCTGCATTTGAGAATGTATGACAAACCGGACACTTGAATTTTCATTAATAAATTTCTTAACCGATTCACTTTCTAACGGATTATATATTTCTATTTTATTGAACGAGGTAATCAAACTTTTTAGTGCTGCCCAAAATCCCCAACCATTACCGGCTAAAGCTATCATACCTTTAGAAGAAGTTTTCATCACACAACTTAATTCTTTTATATTAAAATTTATGGGTTCGGAACAGCAAACAGGTCATCTAACCTACTTTAAAGGAAAGAAATAAAGAAACCGATATTGTCGGCATACTAAAATCAGCAAACAGAAAACTCCTTAATTTCTTCGTCCTTTATCTAACTGATGATCCGCTATCGTAATGGAATCACAAATTTATTACTCAGCCAACTTTTCTCAGCCAAATATTTCCACCCGTATGTTTGTAGCATAGCGGCATATTCTCAAATGCTTCTTTATGATGCATATGTAAATAACTTGAAAAAAGTTCGATATTGAAAACATTATTATACATTAAAAATGCTCTTAACATATAGATTTCATTCCAGCTATATCCCCCAAAAACCCACTCCTTCGGGTATTCAAAGGGATAGAAGATGTCGTGAAAATGAATTAAAACTCCCGGCTTCAGCTTAGGTAAAATATTAAAGATGGTATGGTTTACATCACTACCTGTTTTGGAAACATGAGTACTGTCAATGAAAAGAATATCGTTTTCGCCGAGCTGGTCAAAAACCGACATTTCTATATCTTGAATCTTGTTTATCTTAATATCGGCTTCATTTTTATCTTTATCGGTTAATAATGAAAATAGTCTTACAGGAAAAGGTTCGATAAAGGTTAATTCCAATTCAGGCAAAAACTTTTGCTTAACATCAAGCATTAAAAGAGAAGAGAACCCCGATCCGACTTCAATAATCCTTTTTGGTTTGAACGACCTCAACATCGAATAAAGAATAATTGCATCCGTATAACTGTAAAGTTCATTGTCAAAATAATACTTGTTTGAAGCAGTTTTCTTTCCACTAAATGGAATTTCACTATAAAACTGCTCAAAAGATTCAAGCAATTTTAATTGTTTGCAGGCATTTAACTCTATTCCCTCTATTTTTGATACGGACTCTCCTGCCCAAATATCATTTTCTCTTTCTTTGATTTCATCAATAGAAACAATCGGAGATAAAAAATGACCGGGTGGAAATTTTGAATTTTTTTCAAAAAGTCTTTTTTCTTGATAAAGCCCTCTAATGTACGGGAGGCGATTCAAGACACTTATAATTTTTTTTTTAATTAACATTATTTAAATATAATTACTTATAATATTTCTATAGATAGTATTGACCAATAGAAACTTTTACTACATAGGACGAAATTTATTGAAAATTATCATAACTATATTTTTTTAGTTATGTTTAGTTTTACTTCAATATAAGATGCATTGTTTCTCTTAATATGCTTCTTCCGCCAAATCCTTCTTTAAATTTACATAATCCCAAATTCAAACCACTTCCACCAGGGTCTGTACACATTCCGAGATTAAAATATTGAAAATTGTTTTCTATTGCCCAAACTGATATTTGATGAATTAATAAATTTATCGGTCTCAAACTGAGAAATTCTTGTAATCCGGCGATATATTGGGCGTGGACAGCCTGTTTATTTAAAACAAATACGATAATTCCGGCAATTAATCTGTCATCTAAATACGCACCAAAAAACTTTATATGTTTTTCTCCGACCAATTTTTCCAAATGTTGAAATTGTTCCAGAGAATGTATCGGTTCGGCATCGTGCTTAGATGCTAAATTCAGTCTTAAAATTTGCCAATACTCCGAGAAATCTCTCGACACCCTTATTTTGATATTTTCTTTTTCTGCTTTCCTAACTGCATTTCTGGTTTTACCGTTATACAGTGAATACACAGACTGCACGGTAAAACCTTCTAACGGAAGAGTAATTTCCACATCACGCCGTAAAATTTGAAAACCTTTAGTCCACATTGCATAATCGGTTTCATCGGTGGGAACTTTATAAAAAACACGAAATGGATTGCGAACAACTATTTCATCCGCTTTATGTTTACCGGCTTGCTGAATGGTCAAATCAATTACTTCCAGAGCATCTTCAACACTTAGTTTATCAGCAGCAACAAAACCCCCGTAAGTCGCATAGGCGTGGGAATTCCAAATAACGCGTCCGTTAATTTGCTGTAGAACGGCAGGTATAACGCATAAAATATTCGAGTTTTTGAGGAAAATTAATGAAGAATCAAGTTCTTGATTTATCGGATTATGGCGGAAAAATTTTCTGGTATGCAGAAAGGTCGAGTTTCTGGCAGTATTCTCTACGAAATCATCCCACTTTTCGGAATCTTCATTGTTATAAGATTTTACTTCAATCATTTTTATAACTGATGTTACGCACTTTTTGATTTCAGTCGCATTTATGCGGCTTTCTGCGTTTCGCAGTTTTAGCCACGTCCGTTTTTGGCGTGGTTGATAATCTGTCAAAATCTATAGGGCGTTTTAACGTCCTTTTCTTCTCGCTTTAGCTTCGTATTTTAACGGCTCAAGCCTTTCTCAAGGACGTTAAAACACCCTTTGTTATTTCGTTCTCACTTTACCACGCCATAAATGACGCGGCTAAATATCGCTTCGCTCCAAAGCCTGATAAATCAGGCTGAAAATCATTTTTGCGTAACGTGAGTTTATAAATTATATGATGGACTCCGTTTGCCATTCGCACTCTGGATGAATAACGCCGGGAAGTTTACCAAAGTTGCTGCCTCGACCTTGAATATTATCTTCTAAATCAAAAATTAAAATATCCTCCATTCGGTAAAGTAACTCTCTCTGATTTCGTCCGAACTGGACATTGAGTGTGTATCTTTCAGTGTTTAGGATGTTTCGATGAAACACTACTTTTGTTCTATACCAACCTTGTTCTAAATTATCAGGATTACACGCTTCTCCTATATGAGCAATATGAATTCCCTGGATGTTAATCAAATCCCAGGTAACACCAATTACTCCGGTTGTTATACTATTGTAAAATTCGATTTCAAACACTAAATTGTCACTTGTTAAAATTGCTTCACCGACTGATTTTCCCTGAGCATAAACAGAGGCACGGCGAATCTTTATTTTTTCATTGCCGGGCATCTCATTTTCTAACCATTCCCGAGTCGAAGACAAATCAATTCCGCCCTGCAGATAATAATCAACTGCGGAAATAGAATCTCCATCAAATATCTTTTTGCCTTTTTTGAGCAAAATTCCCCGTTGACATATTGTCTTTACTGCTGTCATATTATGGCTGACAAAAAGAACCGTTCTTCCCGAATCGGAAACCGATTGCATTTTTCCTAAACATTTTTTTTGGAACTCTGCATCCCCGACAGATAAAACTTCATCAACAATCAAAACTTCCGGTTCAAGATTGGCGGCAACCGCAAAGGCGAGACGTGTATACATACCTGAAGAATACCTCTTAACAGGTGTGTCAAGAAAATCTTCAATCTCGGCAAAATCAACGATTTCATCGAACTTTCTTGTAATTTCCTCGCGTTTCATTCCCAAGATTGCACCATTTAGATAAATATTCTCACGCCCGGTTAATTCGGGATGAAATCCTGTGCCGACTTCCAGAAGAGAACCCACCCGTCCATAGAGTTCAACTCTTCCCTGTGTCGGTTCGGTAATGCGGGAAAGAATTTTAAGCAGCGTTGATTTTCCCGCACCGTTTCTGCCGATTATGCCAACAACTTCACCGGGTGTTACTGCAAAATTAATATCATTTAATGCCCAAAATCGGCTGTGATTATTTTTCTTGCCTTGTCGTTTTATAGCTTCGAGCGGAACACGAGCCGCATTAACGAGCGACTCACGAAAAGTGGAGTATGGTTCCCTTGCACTACCGATAATGTATTGCTTACTGAGATTTTCTACTTTGATAATCGGTTTCATTGAAACTTAATAAAACTACCTGATCCTAAACTAATAACTTTTGATAAAAGACAATTTATAGAGATCTCTTATACAAATTTTGATAATATATAAGACGTTTCCTGTAAATTTATAACTCGTATTTCTCTAAGCACCTAAATAATATCAGCGAAACTTCTTTCCATTTTTTTAAACATAAATGCTGCGTAAAATAATACCGCAATGGTAATAAGAACTGAAAAACCCAGAGCAAACCAGTCAAATGATCTACCGAAAATTGCTGAACGGTAGCCTTCGATTATTCCGGTTAACGGATTGAATGCGAGCAGCCAACGCCATTTTTCCGGGACGATACTCGGCGGATATATAATCGGCGAAACAAATAAACCGAGTTGGATCAGAAACGGTAAAGCGTGGCGAATATCGCGGTATTTTACGTTTAATGCCGACATCCACATCCCGATACCCATCGCTAAAAGACTCGTCAATATTACTAAAACGGGAAGCATTAAAATAGAAACTGATAAGCCGATGCCATAGTAAATCATTAGAATTACTAACAAACCGAAGGCGATAGCAAAATCAACTAAACCCGAACCGACGGATGCCATCGGGATAATCATTCGCGGAAAATATACTTTTGTAATTAAATTTGAATTTCCGACCAGCGAATTCCCGCTGTTTGTTACGGCGTTTGAAAAAAATGTCCAGGGAAGAAGTCCCGCATAAGCAAAAATCGGATATGGAATTCCATCCGAAGGCATACCGGCAAGCCGTCCAAACAATAAGGTAAAAATCAGCATCGTAAAAAGAGGCTGGATAATTGCCCACGCCGCACCGAGCAAGGTTTGTTTATAACGCACCTTTATATCCCGCATCGTCAGAATATAGAACAAATCCCGGTAATGCCACAAATCCCGCAGATTAACGGGAATCCATCCTTTACTCGGTTCTATAACAACAAGCGGTTTTTCGGGAAGTGATGTTTCGTGAGCCATAGCAGACATTTTATTATTTAAATCGGAGAAATTATCTTAGATAATCTCTTTAGTTTTCACGTATTACTGAATTCATCGGCTTGTTTTAGTTATTGTATCCAGCAAATTTGTAATTCTAGTTAGATATTAAAGATTCGTCAAATTGATATAATTCTTATTATAACTTTATAGATTGAAATTATAGACCATATGTCTAACTATTTTATAAATTACTGTTATCTTTTTATAGCCATTTTATAATTGAATGTTTACATTTGCGAGAATGGTTTTATCTCCTAAAACCGAAGAACTTGCAATCACTACGCTTTTGCCAATCGAACATTCCAGACCTATAACAGAAGCTGAAATGTTCGCCTGTGAACCGATTTTCGTTCCTTTCCAGATCACCGAATTCTGAATAACCGCTCCGTCTTCAATGATGACGTTTTTATCCAAAACCGAATTGATTATTTTTACACCAGAGCCGATTATACAGCCTTCTGCCAGATAAGATCTATCATCAATTTCCGCCGAATCTGCTGCTTCGTAATTTTTATTTCTCTCCAGCTGGAAAATTTTGATCTTATCACTCATCAAATCATAATGAGCCTGCAAATATCTTTGGTGAGTCCCGATGTCAATCCAGTATTGATCTTCCGCAATGTATGAATAAAATTTCTCTTTTCTCTTTAGCAAAGACGGAAATAACTGATTTTCAAACGAGTAATTCTCATTTTCGGGAATTAGTTTTAAAACCTCCGGTTCTAAAACGTAAATTCCGGCATTGATCGTATCAATATTCAGTTTTTCAATCTCGTCAGGCTTCGGTTTTTCCAAAAATCTCAAAACCTTATTATTTTCATCGGTTTCAACCAATCCGTAAGCAGCAGGATTATCCACTCGGGTTAAAACTATTGAAGCGGCGGCGGCATTTTTTTTGTGTTTCTCGATAACGGTTCGAAAATCAATATCCGTCAGAATATCGCCGTTTAAAACTATTGCGGTCGCATTCAGATGTGTCCCGGCAAATTTGTAAGCTCCGGCTGTTCCCATCGGAGCGGGTTCAACCACATATTTCAGACTTACGCCAAAATCGCTTCCGTCTCCTAAAACTTCCTTAATAACCGTCGGTTGATAACTTACAGAAAGAATAATATCTCTGATTCCGGCTTCTTTTAATGCGTTTATTTGTCTTAGCAAAAAAGGCTGATTCCCTATCGGGACGATGGGCTTAGGTGTATTCAATGTGAGAGGTCTCAGGCGTGTTCCTAAGCCTCCTGCTAAAATTACGGCTTGCATTTTAATTTCCTGTAAACTTTTTTATGAAATGATTTTTATAAAAAGCTGATAAGTTCCTAAATATTTTTAATAAAAGTCTATGATTACTCTGTAAATTAAGTTTTTTAACTATTCGACCTTTGCTCCTTTGCGTCTTTGCGGGAAATTAAATTGTGTTATTTCAGTAGTTTGAGATTTCCCGCCAAGTCGCCAAGAACGCAAAAAAAAACCAAGAAATTTAAATTACAAAGTAATGATACTGTGTCAGAGTAATTTGTAAACTTCCGTTTCAACGGTTTCTCGGATAGTTTCGAGTGCTTCCGCATTTTCGGCTTCAAACCGCAAAACCAAAACCGACTGCGTGTTTGAAGCACGAACCAAGCCCCAGCCTTGATCGAATAAAATTCTCACCCCGTCAATATCAATCACCTGATTCGTTTTTTTGAATTTCTCCGTCAGGAATTTGACTATCTCGAATTTTTGTTCTTCTTTGCAGTCAACACGAATTTCGGGCGTATTAACAACTTCAGGTAAATCTTCGATCAATTCCGACAAATTCTTATTCGTGTGCGACAAAATTTCTAAAAGTCTTGCACCGGAATAAATTGCATCGTCAAATCCGAAAAAACGGTCGGCAAAAAAGATGTGTCCGCTCATTTCTCCCGCTAATGCTGCTCCTGTTTCGTTCATTTTTGCTTTTATCAGGGAATGTCCGACCTTCCACATTAGTATTCTGCCGCCTTTTTTTTCAATATCGTCAAACAGACGCTGTGAGCATTTAACTTCGGCAATAAATGTTGCATCGGGGTTCTTCTCCAGAATCGAACGCGAAAAAATCGTCATCAATTCATCGCCCCAAATAATGTTTCCCTTTTCATCAACTACACCGAGTCGGTCGCCGTCGCCGTCAAAAGCGATTGCCAGATCAGCATTATTTTCTTTCAAAGCAAAGATTGCATCCTGCATATTTTCCGCTATGGTCGGATCGGGATGATGATTCGGAAATGAACTGTCAGGCTCGGTAAAAATGTCTGTTACTTCGC
Organism: Pyrinomonadaceae bacterium; assembly: GCA_041744535.1. Taxonomy (GTDB): domain Bacteria; phylum Acidobacteriota; class Blastocatellia; order Pyrinomonadales; family Pyrinomonadaceae; genus Aridibacter. The sequence continues at coordinate 1,555 of JBGTKR010000113.1, read as the reverse complement.
AGCCGAGCATTTTATACAGCGGAACTCCGACAATTCCGCCGACTCCGTTGCCGGAATCAACGACAACTTTTAAACGTCTTTCGCCTAAGTTTATATTTTCATTAACAAATTCCAGATAATCAGGCAAAATATTTTTTTCGGAAACTTCGCCTTCGCCTTCGCCTTCAAAAAAATTTTCCGCAAGTGCAATATCTTTAATTTCCTGAATCTGTTCGCCGTGCAGAGTTGATGTGCCAAGACACAACTTAAAACCGTTAAATTCTGCCGGATTGTGCGAACCTGTAATCATTACACCGGCATCAACATCTTCGGTAAAAAGCGTGAAATAAAGCAGCGGAGTCGGAACCATTCCGATATTTAAAACATCCAGCCCCGTATCATTCATTGCCAGATTGAAAATTTCGCTGAAAATCGGTGAACTCTCCCTCGCATCGAATCCAATACTGACCCGCTTAACATCATTTTTCTTAAAGTAAGTTCCGATTGAACGGGCAAGTAATTTAACGGTTTCTTCCGTCAGATCAGAGCCGACCAATCCTCTAATGTCATATTCCCGAAAGATTTGCTGATTCATATACAAATTTACCAAGAAATCGTTTTACTCATAAAAACTTAAAATATTATGACCACCTTCTTTGAGATATTTATCTCTTTTGAAAAGTTTCAAATCAGCCGCAACCATTTCAGCAACAAGTTCCTTCAAATCATATTTTGGACTCCAGCCGAGTTTTTCCTTTGCTTTACTCGCATCGCCCAACAGAAAATCCACTTCCGTCGGTCTGTAATAGTGCGGGTCAATAGAAATTACTTCCTGTCCTTTCGGTAGTTGAAATTCATCATTTTCGCAGCCTACAACATAGGCTTTCTCAGTTTCTTCTTTGCCGCGAAATTCGATTTCTATTCCGAGTTCTCCAAATGCCATCACGGCGAATTCACGAACCGATGTTGTTTTTCCGGTTGCTACAACATAATCATCAGGTTCAGGCTGTTGAAGAATCAGCCACATCGCTTCGACATAATCCTTAGCGTGTCCCCAATCGCGTTTAGCATCGAGATTCCCCAAGTAAACTTTTTCCTGCAAACCGAGTGCTATTTTAGCAACCGCACGGGTGATCTTGCGTGTAACGAATGTTTCTCCGCGAACGGGTGATTCGTGGTTAAACATTATTCCATTACAGGCAAATATATCATAGGCTTCCCTATAATTAACCGTTATCCAATGAGCATATAATTTTGCGACTGCATAAGGCGATCTCGGATAAAAAGGTGTGGTTTCCTTTTGCGGAATTTCCTGAACCAAACCGTATAATTCGGAAGTTCCCGCCTGATAAATCTTCGTCTTTTTGTCCAAACCCAGAAGTCTGACGGCTTCTAAGATTCTCAAAATACCGAGTCCGTCAACTTCCCCGACATATTCCGGCATTTCAAAACTAACCAGAACGTGCGACATTGCACCGAGATTATAAATTTCATCCGGCTGAACTTCCTGTATAATTCTGGTCAGATTCGAGGAATCTATCAAATCTCCGAAATACAACTTAAAATGCTGTTCGCC
>JBGTKR010000112.1:0-19481 GCA_041744535.1 Pyrinomonadaceae bacterium | reverse complement strand
GATTTTGCTGAATATGGCATTTTCAGCCGACAGCGGTAATTATAATTTAGATACAGTAAATGATTTGGGGTCTTATTTGGATGAAGTATTTATCTCGCCCGCATCCGGCGTGTTTGATTGGAGAAATGAATACAAACGCGGAGCATATTTTATGAATGATGTAGTTCACATCAATAAAATATCTGACAAATCTGTCAATGTCCCGTTTTTATTGAATAATTATTTCCGCATTGATAAACCGGGCAAATATACGGTAAATGTAAAAACAAAAAGAGTTTCAAGTCCCGAATCAGGCGATAGTTATAAGAGAAATCAACTTGTTCTGACAACAAATCCGGTTTCGTTTGAAATAATTCCGTTGAGCAAGACGGAAGAAGTTGAAAGGGTTCAAAAAATTTCCGAAAAGTTAAAGACCAAACCTTCGCCGAAAGAAACAAATGATTTATCAAATCAACTGGCTTTTATGGGCGGAGATGTCGCCACCGCTGCAAAAGTCTGGTATTTTCTAAATCCGCAAAAGGATTTTAATAATGGTTATCACAATTTATATTACGGACTTTTTATTTCCAGAAATCGTCCGCTGGTTATTAAACTATTGGAAGAAGATTTAAGAAATATTGAAAGAGAAGCAAATTACGGTGTTTTACATACTCTTGTTCAACTGCGTGTAATGAGCGAAGATCAAAATTTGGAATTGCCGAGTAATAAAAACTTAAAAGAGATTTTGGAGTATCGAAAAACTCGTGCGGAAGCGATAGGAAGGGAATACTTGAATGAATTATTTCAAAGTCTTCCCTTACGCAAGGAAAGAAATAAGGCTAAAACCGCGATGGTTATCCTTAATTTTCTTAGAAACGAAAAAGATAAATCCGAATATATAGAAAGATTAAGAGAAATTATCGTTAGCGAATTTGACAATCTTTATACTAATCAGCAGGAACTTATGTTAGAAGGGTATTGGGAGATAGTAAAAAGTCCGACTTTGATTCCTTCACTTGAAAAAATAGTGGCGAATAGTGATCCAAAAAGTTTCAGTTACGGAATCCGAAAATCAGCACTCAAACGTCTAATCGAACTGGACGAAGAAAAAGCCCGTCCTTATGTTATTGAAGAAATCAAAAACCCGAAATCATTTATAAGTATTGATATATTAGGTTCGCTCAAGGATGAATTTTTGCCCGAAACCGATCTGGCTTTGTTAGAGCAAATTCGTAAAATCGGACAGATGAAGGAGAGAGGCGAAGTTGCAGGTCTTGACTTAAAATTAATGCTTGCCGCCAGATATTCAACCAAAGCGATTTATGGAGAATTACTCAATATTTACAAGTCTTCGCACTCAAAATGGCAGAACGGTTCAAAGGGAATTGTGATTGGATATTTTGCCCGCCATAATGACCAAGAAGCAGTAAAATTAGTTGAAGAAACTTTAGAAAATCTTGAAATCGGATATTATCACTCATTTTTCTCAAGTTTAACAAAAATAAATTATCCGAAAGCAGTTAATACTTTCCTGCTGAATTTGCTTGAAAGCGACGAGCCGGAAAAATCCAGTATAGCGGTTTGGCTTATTTCAAAAAACGGCGGTAAAGAAAATAAAGAGATTATTTTAGCAAGATATAAACGCTGGTTGGAGAAATGGGAAAAGCGTCGGGAAGAATTTAGTGTCGAAAAACCTTCCGCTGAAATCTCAAGGCAGATAGGCTTTCAAATAAATGTAGTTTCATCTTTGCTGAATGCAAAATCATGGAAACTTTCAGATAAGGAAAAAGAAGAACTTTCTAAAACCTGTTTTAACGAAAGTTGTTTACGCTATTTTCCAAAGTAGTAATTTTCAAAATTTATTCTTGGCGAAAATTACTTAATTTATAAACTCCCGTTTCAATTCTTTCGGCAAAACCTTCGTCAACGAGCTTGTGATTGGCAAGTCCCGCTTCTTTGCGGTTAATTCCGATTGCTCTGGCAAATTCGCCTTTGAGAGTCATTCCGCACATTATCAAAAAAACTTTTGCCAACTCTTTGACGGCTTTTTCACGTGAAATTCGTTTTGCCGATTCTTCGGGAAATCTTTCTTCCGTCAGCGTCCAGAGATAGGTAAATTTCGGTTTGTATAAAACTTCGTAAGGAATAACTTTTAAGCATCTCTGCAAATCTTCCAATGCTTTTGTTAATTTTCGGCGGTCGGAAATCTTCGCATCGGTTCGCAGATCAGCCGTTGAAGATTCCCATTCCTTCCGCAGAATTTTTAAAACTTTGCTTGCTTCGGGCGACAAATTCGTTTTTTCCTTTGACTTCGGCATCCCGTAAATCGCCTGAAAATAAGGAATAAGACGCGGTGCGACGAACATTGCCCGACCTTTGACGAGTTTTGAATAATAGATATTTCCCCGACGCATAACTTCATCTTTGAGCGTCCAGGCAAGGCTCGATTCAAAATCCTTCTGCACATTTCGCGGCACGTGAGCATCACGCCTTCCGCAGACGGCGATATAAACGCTCGGCAAATTCGTCCGCGAATCCGTCAGAGCATTGCAAAATCCTAAATCTTCGACCAACATTTCGACTTCCGACGCTTTTTCAATTTTAAGAATTTCCTCACGCCGCCATTTTCTATCGCGGTATCGTTCAAATTCTTCCGGCAGAGTTTTCATAAAAAGAATTAAACCAAACAGGACGCAAAAGACGCAAAGATAAGAATAAAAAAAAGCCTTGCTTAATAAAAACAAGGCTTATTGCTGATCGCTGACCACTAACATCTGACTGCTAGTTTTTATCTGTTCGGCGAAGTTGATTGAACGGAAAGAGTTGAACCTGCATTAAGTTCTACATCATCTTTTCCCTCAAGAATTACAGAACCCGCACCGGCACCGCCGCCGATTGTTGCTCCGATGATCGCACCTTTTCCGCCGCCGATAATTCCGCCCAAGATCGCTCCGAGTCCCGCACCGATTCCGCCGCGTTTTATGGTTTCTTTGGTTTGACTGTCGCCTTTTATCTGACCTTCGTTATTGACCTCGATGGTTTTACCTCGGGCATCAACAATGTTGCTTAAAATCCCTGCAAAATCATAGGTCTGCCCGTTTCTCAAGCGAATTGTCTGAAAATTAAGCGTCAGTTTGGGGCTTCCGCTAATTTGTCCCGAACGCTCAACACCTGTTAAATAGCCTTCAAGCACCGCACCGCGATATTGATTCGGCGACTCGATCCGCAAACTGAATCTGTCGTTTTCCTGAGAGGCTTTGGTCGAAATCATATTTTCCAAAGTTCCGCTCAAAACCGTTCCATACGGCACATAAAAATTTCCGTTACGGTTTGTGGATGTCGGATAATTTCTGTTGTTTGACGGATAGTTTCTATCGTTTGTCGGATAATTTCTATCATTTGACGGATAGTTATCATTCGTCGAACCTGTCGTTGAATATCCGTCATCTCTTGAATCACTGCTTGAATATCCGTCATCGTCGGAATATGTATCGTTGGTTGATGATGTGTTGTTATCGGTGTTCGTATATGGAACATTCCCTGAGTATGCTCCGGTCTTATTGTAAAAACTGTCGGCATAAACCGTCTGCGGCAGGTAATCAGTTGTAACCATTTTGGTAACACGCAAACTTCTGCCGCCGTCAACCGAAGCTAATGTGAGCAAATAATTATTTCCGCTTCCGCTGCTGGAGATTCTCAATTCCTGTCCGCGTAAGGTTGCCCGGACGCGGTTTGTCCCCGAAATTTGAGTTCTTCCGTCCGCCGTGAAGGTTACGGGATTTGAAAGCGAAGTTGATAAAGTAACCTGATCGCCTCCGCGTATGTCAATCGAAATCGTCTGCGGAGCGGCGAGTTTGGTTTTCAAATCCTGCTGCTGTGATGCGGAAAGACGATTGTTCCGGGCGGCACTCTCGACCACGCGGTCAATATTTTCGCTTCTCGAAACGTCGAGTTGATACGTTCCGGCTAAACTTGACGAAATATTTCCCTGTGCATTTGCCTGAAATGCCAGACCGCTTAAAAATAGTCCCAACGCTAAAAATCCCGAAAAACCTTTTATAATTCTGCTCATTTTTTCTCCTATGATGAAAAACACTTTAATGATAATTCAAACTCAATGGTTTGCCGTTATTATTAAGAAGCATTTGACGTGCCAAAAGTTTATCAACTTTAACAAATTTGCTTTTATAAATAACAGTATATGCTAAAATGCACAGAAAATATAAGGAAAATGTTTACAAATTAGCAGGAGATTTATGTCAGAGAATATATACAAAGCCGAAATTCGTTATGCGGGAGATGAATTCTTTATCGGAACAACACCGGGCGGACATTCGCAAGTGATTGACACAAAAGGAGATAGAAAATCCGCTGCATCTCCGCTCGAATTGCTTTTAATATCGGTTGCGGCTTGCACGGCGGTTGATGTGATTTCGATCTTAGCGAAAAAAAGACAGGACGTAACCGATTATAAAGTCGAGATAGAGGGAACTCGCCGCGATGAATTTCCGCGTGGGTTCACGGCGTTTCATATTCACCATATCGTATATGGACGTAGCGTTTCAGCCAAAGCAGTCGCCGCTGCGATAGAGCTTTCCGATACAAAATACTGCTCGGTTGCCTACACGGTTCGCCCGACGGCGAAGATTACGGCGGGATTTGAAATAATTGAAGTGGAAGACAAAAATTAAATATTGTGCTTGTTAATTTTAGCAATTTTATTACCTGTTCTTTTGTAAGGGATGGAAAATCTTCCAAAAATTCGTCAATCGTAATAGCTTCTTCGATATGCCAGAATAAAGTTTGAATCGGGACGCGAGTTCCGGTAAAAACGGGCGTTCCGCTTTGAATTTCATTATCTATTGTTATTACATCTGTAATTTGCATAGTATTTCAAATATACTAAATAAGTTTGATATTTAAAAGGAATTATATGAATATCTCAGCACCGGAAGAATTGGAATTAGAGAAAAAACGTAAAATGCTCCGGCGTTTGAAGGAGCGGCTGGTTGTCAGCGAAGAGGAAATGACCGAACTCCGGGCGGAACTCGAGCAGTTTGAGGCACAATATACGATGGAAGTTGGCAGACTTTATGCCGAATTGGACGAAGTCGAAGCACAGATCGCCGAACAGGAAGTCAAACTAAATCCCGAAGATGAGGAAATAAAAAAACGTGCCGAAGAAGCCCGTCTGCGAGCCGAAGAATCCGCGACAGCCGCCGATGAAGAAAATTGGCAGGCTTGCACGCATAAATGGAATCCTTCGCCGGAAGCGAAAAAGGCTTATCACAATCTGGCAAAAATAATTCATCCCGATCTGGCGATTGATGAAGAAGAAAGAACTCATCGGCACGGTTTGATGGCAAAATTAAACGACGCTTACTCGGAAGGCGATCAGAATCTTTTAAACAAACTGGTCGAAGAATACAGGGATTCGCCCGAACTGGTCAGAGGCGATTCAATCGGCGATGAATTGATACGGGCGATTCGGCAGATTTTTCAAGTCAAACGCCGTCTGAAGGAACTGCTTGCGGAAAAACTTGAACACGAACTTTCGGAACTTTACGTTTTACGCGAAAAGGTTTACCGCGAACAACTCGAAGGCAGAAATCTGCTCAAACAAATGGCGGAACGCACAAAAACCCACATTAAAAAGGCGGAACGGCGTTTGAACAATCTGAAAAAAGTGGTCGAAGCCGAAGAGATTGATATGCGTGAAAGATTCGGTTTGAATGTCGAGGCGTTCAGATAATTATTTAACGTGAGTTCGGGATAAAAGTTATTGAATAATAAAGACGTAATTGATTTTCAATGAATCTTAGCGAACTTTGCGATAACCTTTGCGTTCTTTGCGGTTAATTTCTACTTTTTTTTTACCGCAAAGTTCGCCAAGATGAAGACGCAAAGAAACACGAAAGGTAAGAATAACAACAGTTTAGAAGTCTTTTCTTATCTCGAACTGACGTTATTTAAGCATTTACGGGTTCGATAAATATCTTATTGTTTGAAGATTTTTCAGGATTTCCGACACCGATGATTTTGCCGAGTATTTTTATTTCTTCTTCCTTAAACAGAATCGGTTCGGATTTAACTCCGCTGATAGAAACCATTCCAAAATACGAATCATAAAATCCGCAAACTACCGAATCGTTTTTTATTTCGGTCAATGCCACCAGATCACCGTTATTGATTTTTTCTTTAACGACAATTCCCAATGAATTTTTCTCCAATCCGATCTCTTCAAGGTGTCGGTTATTGATACGAATTGCCTGATAATTTTCGTAATGCGAAATCGAAGGATGCAGGACAAGTTCTAAATTTTCACTTTCATTTTGGTCTTCAGCAGCTTCTTTATGCCCTTCAAAAAGAATCTGTTGGCGGACGGCAATCTCGAATTCCTTAGCCAGATTTTTTGCAGCATCTTCGCTTATTCGGTTTTTTGCAATTTCGATTCCTTCGGATAAACACAAAGACGCAGATGCAATATCATCCAAAAATACTAATATTTTCGATTTTGTAAGAATTGATTCCACCAAATAAACGGCATTCTCGCCTTTTTCCAGAATGCGGATTGATTCATCTATAACTAAAAGGGCTTTATTATATTTTCCTTCATCCAAATAAATACACGCTTTTGTATCTAAAGACGAACCTTTTCTTGTTCTGTCGTTTATTTTCTCATAAATCTTTACAGCACTATCAACCGATTGATGAGCATTCTCATAATCGTAAATGGACTTGTAGATATATGCGAGATTGTTTTCGATTGTTCCGAGATAAACCTGATGATTCGCTTTTTGATAGAAATGTTTTGCAGTCTTATATTTTTTAAGAGCTTCTAAAGGCTGGTTCAGATTTCTAAGAGCTATTGCGAAATTATTGTAATAATCACCTTTCAGACAATCATCTTTACAGTTTATAAATACTTTCTGTTTTAATAAGAAATTTTGACAGATGTTTTCATATTTTTTATTGGCATAATCCAGCTTACTTCCGATAATGTAAGAATAAATTCTTACATTATCGGAATCCGGCAGTTTGTGTGTAAGTGCTTCATCGAGCCACGTTTCGGCTTCTGCTAATTCGCCTGTCCGCCAATATGCCAATGCCAGATAATTCTCACATTCGGCAATTTTTTGCGGGTCGTAAATGTCCAGAAATCTGTTTCTGGCTTCGGTAAGTAAATTTTTAGACTTCTCTTGCGAGTTCGGTATTTGTTTGTTATGTCCTAAAAAACCGATCAAACTTCCGCATCTCAAAAGCATTTCCGCGGCATCTGTTTTTCCCAATCCTTCCAATGCGGGTATTTCCGAAGTATCCGCCCATATTTCTTTTAGTTCGGACATAGCTTCTTCATATCTGCCGCATCTTTCCAGTTTGAGCAATTTTTGAGCCGACAGCTTGGGATTTTTGATAAAAGTTTTCATAGGGGTAATATCTGCAATAATTGGTATTATAAACCCGATACATTTATGTATCAAGAAAATAAAACACTTGGAGAATTAAATCAATGAGAATGACAATTAAATTAATTTTGGTTATTACACTTTTTTGCTCAACTGCTTCTATCGCTTTGGCTGACGGTGAACAAACCGGCGGCGGAAGATGCGATTTGCCGGAATGTTCGACACCGGCAGATCCGCCGGCTGGTGGAGATTCTATCGAAACCGAAGCGGTTGAAGCGACAAGTTCGATCACTTTGTATGAGAAAAATATTGATTCATCCGACAATGAAGGAAACTTTTCTTTGATAGATTGGTTATTCGGTTTGTTCGGATAAGGAAAACTAAAAATAAACAGTCAAAGATCATTTATTTTGCATAGGAAGAACGGGAGATTCATCCAGAACCTTTTCTTCCTTAATGTCCTCGGGTCTTAGGACAATAACCTTTTCTTTTTCTGTTTCGGTCTGAACATTCATCATTTCGGCGAATACTTTTTTGCATTCATCTCTGATAAGCCGCTTAAGTTCACCGGACGGTTGAGGTGTGTCTTGATAACCATTATTTTCTATAAATTTATTTCCGATACCGCGTAAAAGCCAATCAATCGAGCAGGAAGTTACTTCTGAAATATGAATGATAGTGGGTGTATTCGGAATCTTTCCATTCAAATAATTTTTTGCCGCCGGATAAGAAATATCAAGGTTTCTGGCAACTTCTGCGGGTTTGGAAGTTTGACAAATTTCGGCGAATCTTTTGGCAAATTTAATATCATTTAAGTTTGTGGATTTAGTGTTTGACATATATTAAATGACTGTGTAAAAATCTTAAACAGTTACTTGATATTAAAAAAGGATTTATACTGCTAAATCACTTATTTTGGTAAAGATTATAATTGTTCGGTCAAAAAAGCAACTTTAAATGACAATTGAATTTTTATTAAACAGTCATTTACTTTAAAGGAAAAAATTTGTTACTATAAATTTTCCACTTATGAAAGTTACGCCCTGTAACTTTTTGTGGAAAAAAGGGGAAACGGTGTGGGAGACGTTTCCCCGTTTCTATTTTAAATGGATTGTCCCGCCGCAAAGCCCGAAGACCAAGCCCATTGAAAATTATAACCGCCGAGCCAGCCCGTAACATCTAAAATTTCACCGATAAAATAAAGTCCTTCGCACTTTTTCGATTCCATAGTTTGCGAGGAAATTTCATTCGTATCAATTCCGCCTAACATAACTTCCGCTTTGTGCCAGCCTTCGGTTTTGTCAAATAAAACCCGCCAGTTATTTATTGAATCGGCAATTTGCACAATTTCCTTGTTGCTTAACTGATTGAGCGGTTTGTTTTGAAAATTTAGATCGGTAAAGGTTTCGGCGAAACGATTCGGCAGAAATTTGCCGAGAAAATTTGCAAGTGTTTGTTTGCTGTTCCGGTTTTCTTCAAGCAGTTTCAGCAAATCCGCATCCGGCAGCAGATCGAATTTAATCGGTTTATTTGTCTTCCAGTAATTTGAGATCTGCAAAACCGCCGGACCGCTCAAACCTCTGTGCGTAAAAAGTATATTTTCACGGAACGCCTGCTTTTTAAATTCCGCGATTGAATCAATCGAAATTCCGGCAAGTTTTGAGAAATTTTGTCCGTTGGCAAAAACGAGCGGCACGAGCGAAGGGCGAATTTCGGTTGTTTTGATAAAAAATTGTTCGGCAACTTTAAAACCGAAATCGGTTGCTCCGATCTTCGGGAACGAAAGTCCGCCGGCGGCGATCACTAAATTTTTACATCTGAAAATTCCCTTATTCGTTTCAAGTTCAAAGTTGTCTTTTTTATCAATTCTTCTAACGGAACAATCCGTCAAAATTTTTACGTCTGCCGTTTCACATTCTCGAACCAGCATTTCAACGATCTGCTGTGAACGCTCGCGGCAAAAAAGCTGACCGAGTTTTTTCTCGAAAAATTTAATATTGTGTTTTTTAACGAGATTGATAAAATCCGTCGAAGTGTAACGAGCCAGAGCGGATTTGGAAAAATGCGGATTGTTAGAGATAAAATTTTCGCTCCGCACATCGAGATTCGTGAAATTACAGCGTCCGCCGCCGGATATTATTATTTTCCGCCCGACCTGTGCATTGTGTTCGATGAGCAGAATCTTTCGCCCGCGTTTTCCCGCTTCAATCGCACAGAAAAGCCCCGCCGCTCCTGCTCCGATTATAATTGCGTCAAATTTCATTTTATTCCAAGTAATTTTTTTTCTCCTAAAAAGTTTATAGTTAAAAGTTTATAATTTATAGTTGGCTGAGAATTTGAGTTAAAATGTTTGTCTATGAATAAGAAAGATTTTGACGTAATCATTATCGGCGGCGGGGCGGCGGGAATCTCGGCGGCTTTGTGGTGTGATGAACTCGGACTCGATGCGTTGCTGCTGGAATCCGCTGCGGAACTCGGCGGACAACTTTTGTGGACATACAACGCAATCGAGAATTATCTGGGAGTTAAAACAGAAAACGGGCGGGAAATGCGGGATGTATTTGCCGGACAAATCAAGCAAAGAAATTTTACTTTGAAATTAAATTCTAAAGTTCAGTCGGTAAATTTAGAAAATAAAACAATCAAACTTCAAAACGGCGAAGAGTTTCAGGCAAAATCCATAATTATCGCTACGGGTGTGAGGCGAAGAAAATTAAATATCGAAGGCGAGGAAAAGTTTCGCGGAAAGGGAATTATCAAATCCGGCAAACGCGACGGCGAATCGGTCAAAGATAAAACAATTGCCGTTATCGGCGGCGGCGATGCGGCGTTTGAAAATGCTTTGATCTTATCGGAATTTGCATCAAAAGTTTCTCTAATTCATCGAAGTAAAAATTTTAAGGCACGTTCCGAATTTTTAATGGAAGTTGAAAATAATCCGAAGATCGAAATTATTACGGATACGATTGTCAATAAAATAATCGGCAATGAATTCGTAAAAAATATCGAGTTGAAAAATAAGCAGACAAAAAAGATTTATAATTTTCCGGTAAATTTTGTTTTATTTCGCATTGGTGTAGAACCGAATACAAAAATGTTTCAAGACAAACTTGAAATGAATGAACGCGGTTATGTAAATGTCAATAATATTTGCGAAACGAGTATAGAAAATATTTATGCGGTCGGCGACGCTGCAAATCCAATCTCGCCGACAATCAGCAGTGCCGTTGGAACGGGAGCAACTGCTGTAAGGGCAATTGTAGAAAAATTGACTTAGATGTTACCTCAAAGTTATTTATTTCGACAAAAAATTTAACCGAAACTTTGAATTTTTATCCAATTTGTCAAACAAAACTTTACAAAAATGTAGATTGAATTTTTTTATTTCAACCTTGTATTTATTAACTTCTCTATATTATTTGAAGAAATGGCACACAAAATGCCTGACTTAAAAATAAGTAGTATTAACTACATTCATTATCAACTTTTTAATAAAATCAGGAGAAACTATGAATTTCAGTATTTTAAAGTCTAAAGTTTTTCTAACCTTTTTAGCACTATGTTTTAGTGTTATTTTAGTTGGAAACACAAACGCACAATCAGGAACTACCGGAATAAGCGGTACTGTTACCGATCAATACTTCGGACAGTTTTTAGATTTTCGATGTTTATAAAATGTTAAGCTCTTTAGAATCAACAACTTAGTGTTTTCAAGGGCGTTTTTATAAGTTCAATGTTTTCAACAACTTAGAAAAACTGTCCGAAGTATTGACCGATCAAACCGGAGCAGCAGTTCCGGGAACAACCGTAACTCTGACTAATCCGAATACGGGATTTAAGAGAACCGTTACAACCGGAAATGACGGAAAGTATAATTTTCCAGGAATTCCATCCGGAACATACCAATTAGAAGCTGCTGCAGGTAATTTTAAGAAAACCTTGAAAAGAGATATTCAAGCATTAGTCGATTTGCCAATAGAGATCAGTCTAACACTTGAAGCGGGTGATGTGTCGGCAGTAGTAGATGTTACATCAGATACGATTGAATCAGTTGTAAACACACAAGATGCAACAATCGGGAATAACTTTGTTCCCGCCCAAATTACCCAACTTCCGACAGATCTGAGAAGAGTTACCGATCTGCTGAGTTTGCAACCCGGAGTTACCAGAGAAGGTTATACTGCCGGAGCAAGAAGTGATCAGACAAATGTAACTTTAGACGGCGTTGATATAAACGATCAGCAAACGGGTGGAAGAACTTCGCAATTCGATTTGAGTCAAGGAACAGCAATTCGTTTAACTACAGAAGCAGTTGAAGAATTTCGTATCACGACAACGAATGCGAATGCGAATCAGGGGCGTTCCTCAGGAGCACAGGTTTCACTCGTTACCAAGAGCGGAACAAACGAGTTTCACGGTGCAGGGTTCTACTTTTATCGCCCGACGGAATTTTCCGCTAATGATTTCTTTAGTAATTCGGCAGGAGTAGAAAGACCGAGTCTTTCAAGAGACATCTTCGGCGGAGCAATCGGTGGACCAATTCTCAAAGATAAAATATTCTTTTTCTATTCTTATGAAGCTCAAAGAGAAGAAAGTGAAGTCCCAGTAGTCCGACTCGTCCCTCTACCGAATCTGGGACGAGGCGAGTTAAGATTTGAAGGAACCGGTCCGACCTGCACAAACGGAATTTGCACTATTAATACTGCTACATTTAATAATATATATTCGAGTGTTAGGCAGAACCCGGTTACGGTAGCAATTTTAGCAGATGCCGCAGCCCGTTATCCGGCAAACGACACCTCTGTGGGAGATCAAATCAATACTAGCGGATTTAGATTCAACTCTCCTCAGACAATCAGAGAAAATACACATATTGCTCGTTTCGATTGGAATATAACGGATTCTCAGCAACTTTTTTTAAGAGGTAATTATCAATGGGATAATGCTCTAACAGCTTCCTTTTTTCCTGATACTCCGGCACCAAACACATGGAGTCATCCGTATGGATTTGTTGTCGGGCATAACTGGACTGTTAGTTCCAACAAAATTAACAATTTCCGCTACGGACTGACCAGACAGGCTTTTAGTACTCAGGGAGATTCGTCTGAAAATGCGGTTAGTTTCCGTTTTGTTTTTCAGCCAAAGGCATTTTCCAGAACCGGCAGCCGTGTAACTCCGGTGCATAATATCACGGATGATTTTACCTGGATCAAGGGAAATCACACGATGCAGTTTGGTACAAATATTAGAATTATCAGGAATCAGCGAACGAGTTTCGGAAATGCTTTTGATTCTGTAACTACAAATCCTTCCGTTTATGACCAATCGGGGCGTGCCGTTTTAAATGAATTAACTGCAAATGGCTATACCCTTACTGGTAATACATTGAATATACAAGGAGCTGCTTCGGCTTTAATAGGAAGGTTATCTTCTTATACATCTAATTTCACCTTCGATTTAGACGGCAGTATCCTGCCGGCGGGAACTCCGACAGAACGCACTTTTGCAACTGAAGAATATGATGTATATGCACAGGATATTTGGAGACCGTTTAGTAATTTAACTTTAACTTACGGTTTACGCTACGGATACAGCCGTCCGGTCTATGAGAAAAACGGTTTCCAGGTTGTTCCAACTGAACCGTTAGGAGAATTCTTTGAACGTCGCCAGGCAAGTGCCGCACAAGGTGTACCGTTAAATGATTTGATCCAATTCGAGTTTGGCGGACCAGCTAATAATGGACCTGGATTTTACAAGTCCGACTGGAACAATTTTCAGCCTTCAGTAGCAGTTGCGTGGTCTCCAAATTTTAGAAGGGGTTTTCTGCATACTTTATTCGGTAATGAAGGAGATTCGGTTTTAAGAGGCGGGTTCAGAATAGTCAACGATTATTTTGGACAACAACTTGCGGTTAGTTTTGACGGGTTAAGTGCAATAGGTTTTACTGCTGACAGTAGCATAGCTGCTAATACATATAATGTAACGACAAGACCTGCACCGTTATTTACAGGTTTCGGTCAGGATGTTCGCTCTTTGCCGGGATTATCAGCACCTGTTCAAAATCTCTCATTTGTGCCAAGTGCTGCTTGTTTAGCCGGAACTTCCCAATGTCCGCAAAGAATCGAAGCATCTTTGGATGCAAACGCAGTATCTCCGATAAATTACAGCTGGAATGTTTCCTATGGTCGAAGTCTTCCAAAGGGAATATATTTTGAAGCCAGCTATGTTGGACGTGCGGCAAGGAATCTTTTAGCCACTCGTGATGTGATGCAGCTTAACAATTTAGTTGACCCGCAATCGGGAATGGACTGGTATACAGCTGCCGGTATGCTTCATGATTTATTTTATGCGGGAACGCCGATTGACCAGGTTCCGACAATCCCATATTTTGAAAATCTTTTTCCAACTCTGAGATTTGGACAACCGAATGCAACACGGGGAGTATATCTGGCAAATCAACTTGTTTCGTATGGAGATTGGACATTCCTTCAATCATTTCTGGATGATCGGGGAACAACCCCAAATCTTTTCTTCCATCCTCAATACGCAGCTTTATCTACGTTTAGTACAGTTGCCAGTTCGGATTATCATGGCGGTATATTCAGCCTGAGACAGAGATTAGGAAATTGGTTAAGTTATGATATTAACTATACATTTTCTAAATCAATGGATGATGCTTCGGGATTACAAACAGGTGGACTTTTCTTCGGAGACGGATTTATCTTGAATTCGCTTCGACCCGAAGATAACCGTTCAGTATCTGACTTTGATGTTCGACATATCATAAATGCTAACTTTATCGTCCAACTTCCATTTGGAAAAGGAAAGATGATTGATACACAAGGTTTAACAACTGATTTCTTCCTTGGCGGTTGGCAGTTAGCAGGAGTATTTCGGTATAATACCGGATTACCACTTAACACTTCGGTTGATGGTGTCGGATGGGCAACAAACTGGCAAATAAGATCCATAGCGGTAAGGACTGCTCCGATCCAAACATCACCGACCAGAGGAGAGAATGGACAACCACCAAACTTATTCTCTAATTTAGACTTATTAACTAATTCACTTCGTTTACCAAGACCTGGAGAAACCGGAGATAGAAATGCTTTTCGCAATACAGGATATTCAGTTTTGGATATGAGTCTTAATAAGACATTTACGTTTCCCTGGAACGAAAACCATAAACTTCAATTCCGTTGGGAAGTATTTAATGTATTAAATAAACAACATCTGGCTGGAGCAGGTACTGGAGTGTATTTTCCGGCAGATCCATTTATTCCTGGTGATCAACCAAGTCTTTCAAGCACTACAGGACAGTTCACAGGAACAAGGGGAAATCCCAGAAGAATGCAATTCGGTCTGAGATTTTCATTCTAATGAATAATTATTTAATATTTAAGGTTGGAGTAAAAAAACTCCAACCTTTTTTTATTTTCCTATAAAAGAACCGTTTCCGGTGTTGTTTTCGAGATGGCGTGTGTCGTTTAGAGCGAGAACTCTTGTATTGCGTCTGCCGCGAATTTCAAAGCGGTTGATTCCGCAGTTGGAAGTTACTATCCAGGGCGTTTGTTTGGTGTGGCGGTTGATCGCACCGAGAATATAGAGTGTTAAGTAGCAGATCGCTCCGGTATGTGAAAATACGGCGATTCGTCTGCCTTTGTGAATATAAAAAATTTCCTTCAAGGCATTTGTTCCGCGTTTAAGCAGCTGACGGTAGCTTTCACCTTCCGTAATTACGTGATTGACATTACGGTTTATCAAGGCGTAATAATCCTTCGGAAACTGGTCTTTCGATTGACGAAATGTCAAACCTTCCAAAACTCCGACATTTCTTTCCCGAAAAGCCGATGTTTTATTGATCTCTAATTCAAGAATTTCAGCCAAAGGTTCGGCGGTTTGCACGGCACGCAGCAGATCGCTTGAATAAATTACGTCAATTCCTTCTTTAGCCAGAGCTTTTGCCGTGATTTCCGCCTGCTGTTTGCCAAGTTCGGAAAGCGGAGTCGGCGAATGTCCGCCGAAAGTTCCGTCAACATTCCCGCCCGATTGTCCGTGTCTGATTAATAAAAGTTTTGTTACACCCACAAACTATAATTCTTGGTCTAAATCCGTTGATAATTCGTTGACGGATATTTCTAAATTTTTTAAGTGATTTTCCAGAATGTCCCAAACAATTTCCAGATCAACTTTAAAATAATGATGGACGATTAAATCTCTGAAACGGGAAATTTTCTTCCATTCTATTTCAGGTTTAGACTGCAAAATTTCATTTGGAACGCTTTTAACGGCTTCGCCGATAATTTCCAGATTTCTGACAACCGCATCAATCGTTTTCTTATCGGCTGAAAATTCTTCAAAAGACATTCCGCTTTTATATTCTCTGATATTTTCACAGCAGTCTAAAATGTCTTCCAGATACAATTTATAGATTCTGGACATAAATTGTTTCCGATAAAATATTTTCTTTGATTAGAGGTTTAACAGCACTTTTCATAACCAGATCAACTTTGCATCCGAAGAGTTCTTCGAGGAAAAACAGTAGATTCATATAGGAATCAAAGGTGTTTTTTTCAAATTCGACCAGCACATCAACATCACTCGTTTTATTCTCTTCGCCGCGAACTACCGAACCGAAAACTCCAATTTTTTTCACACCGAAATCCCTGATCGTCTTTCGATTTTCTCCAAGCAATTGAAAAATTTCACGTTTTGATTTCATATAAAGTTTAAGCCGAAACCGTATCGGCTTGAAGTTTTTCTGTTTGATAATGTGTAATTAGAGCATCAATGAATTGCTGTAGATCGCCTTCCATAACCAGATCAAGCTGATGAACGGTTAAGCCGATGCGGTGGTCTGTAACGCGGTTTTCCTTAAAATTATAAGTGCGAATCTTCTCGCTTCGGTCGCCGCTTCCGACCATTGATTTGCGATCCGCTGCTAATTCGTCGTGCTGTTTTTGTTCTTCGATCTCCTGCAATCTTGCACGCAAAACCCGCATTGCTTTTTCGCGGTTTTTTATCTGAGATTTTTCGTCCTGCATCGAAACGACAAGTCCCGAAGGCTCGTGCGTAATGCGGACGGCGGAATAAGTCGTATTTACCGATTGACCGCCCGGACCTGACGAACAAAATGTATCAATCCGCAAATCATTTTGATTGATTTCAATATCAACTTCTTCGGCTTCCGGCAGAACGGCGACGGTAATGGCAGAAGTGTGAATCCGTCCGCTCGATTCCGTCTGCGGAACTCTCTGCACGCGGTGAACGCCGGATTCGTAACGCATTTTTGAATAGACGTTATCGCCTTCGATCATCGCAAACGCTTCCTTCATTCCGCCGACTCCGGTATCCGAAGCACTCATCACATCCATTTTCCAACCCTGAGTTTCAGCATAGCGGGCATACATTCGCAAAATTTCTGATGCGAAAAGTGTCGCTTCGTCGCCGCCCGTTCCCGCACGAATTTCCAAAATCACATTTTTCTCATCATTCGGGTCTTGCGGAATCAGCAGAAATTTCATTTCCTCCTCCGCCTTTTCGATATTCTCTTCGAGTTCGGAAATCTCCATTTCGGCTAATTCCTTCATCTCATCATTTTCCGTTGCGTCCAAAACTTCTTTCGCACCGTCAATGTCTTCCTGCATTTTCTTTAACTCACGATATTTTTCAACAATGTCGCCCAAAGATTTATGCTGCTTCATCAACTTCGTGTAAGCCTCAATATCGGAAGTTACATCAGGCTCGGACAACTGCTGAGTGAGTTCTTCGTAATTTTCTTCAATTTGTGCAAGTTTTTCTAACATTTATTTTTGATTTTATTTTGGCAAAACGGGTTTGAATATCTGTTCAAGTTGTCGGTCAATTTTATCGAGTCGGTTATCAACCCCATCTATTCGTTTATCAACCGATTCCATTCTTTCATCAACTCTTTTTATTTCAGTTTTGACCGACTCGATTACAGACTTCAATTCATTTTTATTGGCTTCTAAAGTGCTTGAAAACAGGCGATGATTTAGCCACGCCGATCCGAAGATTGCCAAAACAAAAGTTCCGACTGTGATTGCTAATGAAATATCTATAAAAGTATGACCTTTTTGCGAGTAGTGTCTAAAATTTATTCTTTTATTTCTTCAGGTAAATTTCCAAAAATCTTTTCAAGCGGAAGTTTAAAATTCGGCAGAACATCTTCGCCGTCCAAACTTTCATTCTCGTGCAGAAAACTTACCGTATTATTTTGCCGATAGACAACGACAACTTTTCTTTTTGGATAAACAACCCAAACTAATTTGCTTCCCGAACTCAAATAATCCTCTACTTTGGTTGAAATTTCTTCGCTGGTATTACTTTTTGAAATAACTTCGACGGCTAAATCCGGTGCGACCGGAAAAAATGAATCGGGAACGCCGAACTTTGCAAGTTTTTCTTTGCTGATAAAACCAATATCCGTTCCAACCATTGATTGATTTTTTAACTTAAATCCCGTTTCTGCCGCCGCAACCTCTCCCAGACCATTTTCCATTATGAAGAAGGTAATATGGGCTGCCAGACGATTAGTAATAATTCCGTGTCTAGTTCCTGCCGGCATAATTGGATATAATTCTCCACTGATAAGTTCGTGAGTTTCAGCATAAGGCGACATCACGAACTCGTCCACCGTCATTTTGACCTGTTCTGTTATTTCTAAAACCGCACTCATAATTTGCTTATACAACCACTTCCAATTCTCTATCCATCGCCGGAACTTTGCTTGTGTCCATCGGTTCTAATTTCAGAGATTCTTTTAATGCTTCAATCGCAACTTCCAACTGTTCGCCGTCGGGATTTTGCGTCGTGATATTTTGCAGCCAAAGTCCGGGAAGCGTCATAAGTTTGAAAATTACACCCGATTCTTTTTTCGCGGCGTAGCGGATAATTTCATAAGAAATTCCGGCAACGAGCGGCATTAAAAGAATTCGCACGACGAAGTTAAGCCACATTTGCTCGAAATTTATCACCGAAAACAGCACGATTGCAACGAGCATCACGACCATCAAAAATGATGTGCCGCAACGCGGGTGCTGACGTTTTTGAGCTTCGGCATTTTTAACCGTCAGGCTTAAACCTTTTTCCCAAGCAAAAACCGTTTTGTGTTCCGCACCGTGATATTGGAAAACTCTGTTTATATCATTAATAAATGACATCGAAAAAATCATCGTGATGAAAAAGACCATCCGAATCAGCCCGTCAATCAGATTAAATGCGATCCAGTTTTCCGGTTTCACTTCCCAACTATATGCTAGGATCGTCGTCCACCAACTTGCATCAGCCAAAATCGCCGGAGCTTCCGCCCAACCGAAGGCGATAAATAAAATATTCGTCAAAAGAAGCGGTGCGGCGATAAAAAGCAGTATGTTAAAGCCCATCGCAAAAACTATCGAACCGACGGTGCTTGCCGATTGTTTCGCTTTTTCCGCTTTTGATTTTTCTTTTTTCTCATCCGGCAGAGTCATTTTTGCGGGTGCTTTGGTAAAATTCTCGTCAAAAGTTCCCTCGACCAGAGCGGGTTCGGTTTCCGCCGCTTTTACTTTTTCAAGTGCTTCCTGTTTGGTCAGATCATCTTCATAAATCTGAGCCGAATAGTTCAAAGCCTTGATTCCGAGTGCCAAAGACTGAATTAAAGTTGCACCGCCGCGAAGAACCGGAATGTCGAGAACCTTGTATTTCTCACTCCATTTCGGCAAAACTTCCGCCGTCGAAACAATTGAACCGTCCGATTTACGGCAGGCAATCGCATAAGCATTCGGCGTTCTCATCATCACGCCTTCCATTACGGCTTGTCCGCCGACGATCAAATCTCTTTCCAGTGCTAAAAATAATGTTAGGAATTTTTTCATAATATCGAATTAATACAAATTTTTTGGAATTAACAAAACTGACTTCTTAGATAGCAAATCATTAAATAAAGATGCCCATTTTAACGGAATTTACAATTTTTTACGACCGCTGCAAAGAAAAAACGCCTCGGCTTTTTATCTATATGTGATGTTTGCATCCGTGATTATACACTAAGAGCGAACCACACACATTTTAAGCGTCGGCGTTTGATGTTTTAGT
>JBGTKR010000111.1:0-6130 GCA_041744535.1 Pyrinomonadaceae bacterium | reverse complement strand
GTTAATGTTTCCAACAACTCCGCCAAAACCCCCGAATACGGAGCGTGTGCCGTCGTCGTATGAAATTCGCTCGTGCCGTCATAAAACCCGATGGACATCCAACCGCATTGCGGCGAGTTAAAGCTGACTTCTAATTTTCCGGACATAATTTTCTCTCAGACAGATAAATTTCAAACAGATATGGTAACTTCACAAATCAAAATCCACAAATTAAATCGGTCAATAACAAAACCTTATCACATATTTCCCACACGCATAATTTGTTTGATTGCTTAATCAAAGCCTAAAACTTCACCTTTCCAAAAAATCTTTTCGGTCTTAGAAGTTTTATCAAAAAACTGCTATTTTTATAAAGTTATGACACAACCATTACCGGTAAAAAATAAACCCGATATACGGGCGATCACGAGATTAGTTTCGCGTGAAGGAAATCTTGTTCAGGGGCAATCCGATCTGCCGATTGATCCGACTTTGGCAAAGGAAGCGTTTGAAATTATAAACGCCAGCCAAAATCATTACGGCGGTTCGGAAGGCGATGCGAATTTGCGGAAGGCGGTGGCGGCGAAGATAAAAAAGTATAACGGCATCGAGATTGATGTTGATAAAAAACCGTTTGAATTGTTGATTACGACGGGCGGAACGGGAGCTTTGATCGGGATTACTCAGAGTTATTTAGAAGGGAATTCGGCACTCGTTTTTGAGCCTTATTATCCTTACCATCGCAAGATTTTAGAACAGTTCGGGGCGAAGACGGAATTTTTTGAAATGGATGAAAATCTGAGCTTTAATAAAGAAGTTTTGAAAATTCAATGCAATCAATTAAAAGATCGTGCCGAGTTTCCGTTAAAGGCGATTATCGTCTGCACACCGGCAAATCCGAGTGGAAAAGTTTTATCGCAGACCGAACTCGAAGCGATTGCCGAAGTTGCTAAGGAACTCGATCTGTTGGTTATTTCCGACGAGGTTTACGAGCATTACGTTACGGGCGAGAATCCGCACACGCCGATTGCTTCACTGCCTGATATGTGGGAGCGGACGATTACGGTTAATTCATTTTCAAAATCGTGGAATATTTCGGGCTGGCGTTTAGGATATTGTTACGGCAAAGGCGAATTACTCGAACCTGTAAATAAATCCATAAATATCGCTTATGTCTGCCCCGTAACGCCTCTGCAATCAGCACTTTCGAGAGTTTTGATGGCGGATGAGAACTATTATGAAAACCTGCGTGATAAATTTGACGGAAAGCGGAAAATGGTTTCCGAAGCATTAACCGATTTGGGTTTTAATATATACGATTCGGGTTCGTCGTTTTATCTTTGGGCAAGAATTCCCGAAGAATATGATGATGCTTTGAAATTTAACGAGATGTTGATGAATAACGCCGGAGTCGGGGCAGTTCCGGGAAGTGCCTTTGCCGACAATGATAAATGGGATGCGTATATGCGAATCTGCATTGCCCGCGAGGACGAAATTCTGGCAGGTGCGATGGAAAAATTTAAAATAGCTTTGACTTAAAAGGGTTTTCGCCTTTTTCTGACAGCGAAAACATTGTAACATTAGCGTATTCGCAATTTAATAAAATTTTATAAAAATATCTGGAGAGATAATTAATGAAAATCGGATTACCAAAAGAGATAAAAGATAATGAATACAGAGTCGGTCTGACACCGGCTGGAGTGCAGGCTTTGGCTGACGCGGGACACGAACTTTTTGTGCAAAAATCGGCGGGTGAAGGTTCGGGATTTGAAGATTCGGCTTATGAAAATGCCGGAGCGAAAATGCTGGAAACGGCGGATGAGGTTTGGCAAGCGGGCGATATGATCGTCAAGGTCAAAGAGCCGGTTGAGCCTGAATATGAGCGGATGCGTGAAGATCAGCTGCTTTTTACTTACTTGCATCTTGCACCGGAATTTGAATTGACCAAGCAAATGTTGGAACGCAAAGTTACGGGCGTTGCTTATGAAACGATTACGGACAAAAAAGGTCGTCTGCCGCTGCTTACACCGATGTCGGAAGTTGCGGGCAGAATGTCGGTTCAGGTCGGTGCGACATATCTGGAAAAAATGAACGGCGGACGCGGAATTTTGCTCGGCGGTGTTCCGGGAGTTCCGGCGGCGGATGTCGTCATAATCGGCGGCGGAGTCGTCGGCACGGAAGCCGCAAAAATGGCTATCGGACTCGGTTCTCACGTAACGATAATTGACAAAGACCTTGACCGTCTGCGGCAGTTGGACGATATTTTCCTGTCGAAAATTCAAACTCTTGCCTCAAGCCGTTATCAGATCGAAGAAGCGATTTCACACGCCGATCTTGTTATCGGTGCGGTTCTGGTTGTCGGTGCTGCCGCTCCGAAATTGGTTACACGCGATATGCTCAAAGTCATTCCGAACGGTGCGGTTTTGGTGGACGTTGCTGTGGATCAGGGCGGATGTTTTGAAACGACGCGAGCGACAACGCACTCGAATCCGACCTATTACGAAGAAGGCGTTCTGCATTACTGCGTCGCAAATATGCCCGGAGCAGTTCCGAGAACTTCGACATTTGCTTTAACAAACGCAACTCTGCCGTATGCTCTCGACCTTGCGAACAAAGGTTTTGAGAAAGCGATCCAAGACGACAAAGGTTTAGCCGAAGGCGTAAATACATACGGCGGAAAATTAACCTACGAAGCGGTAGCCGAATCGCAGGATTTGGAATATACACCGCTCGACAGTTTGGTTGACGGGTTGGCGGCAAAAGCCACGAATTAAAGTGGTAAGTGGTAAGTGGTGAGTGGTAAGTGAAAGAAAAAAGACACTTACCACTCACCACTTACCACTCACCACTAAAAATTATGTCTGCAAAAATAAAGATAATCACAGCGATTTATGTCTTTATGATTGCGGGCATTATTGTTTTAGCGAATTACAAAGGAACGGCGTATCTGCTGAACTTTGTCGGGCAAATTCCATACGGCGATAAACTCGGTCATTTTTTTCTGATGGGAATTTTTTCGTTTTTGGTGAATTTGGTTCTTCAGATTAAAACGATAAAAGTATGGAAAATCAATTATTTACTGGGAAGTTTGATTGTGTTGGTAATTATTACGATTGAAGAATTTTCACAGATTTTTATCAGCGGACGAGCATTTGATTATGGGGATTTGGTTTTTGATTATTTAGGTATCTTGATTTTTGGTGAAATAGCGAGATTCATTTATCGAAGATATTTGATAAGATAATAGATTGCCAACCTTTTGGCGATAAATTGCACTAATAGTTTTTGTTATGTATGAATTTGCCGTAACACCTGCCGTAACACAACTTCGCCGCCCCGGAGTTACGATTGATTCCGTCGAGGCTGAAAGTCTGGCGGAAGAATTGAAGTTGGAAAAAGGCGACAGAATCGTGCGTGTCAATGGTCGTCCCGTCCGTGATTATCTCGATTTCCGTTTTCAAACGGCGGGCGAATTAGAGATGACTTTTCTTGTTCGCAAGTTAAACGGCGAAAGTTGGGAAATTGACCTCGAACGCGATGAAGGCGAAGATTTCGGCTTAAATTTCGAGCAGATCGTCCCGCGTCAATGTGCCAACGAATGCCTTTTTTGTTTCTGCAAAGGAAATCCCGAAGATGCACGACCATCGCTTTTTGTGCGGGATGAAGATATACGCCTTTCATTTTTATACGGCAATTACACGACGCTTTCTTCGATCACCGAAGACGAAATGAATCGCATTATCGAACAGCGTTTATCGCCGCAATATGTTTCGGTTCACGCGACGGATTTAAAAACAAGAGCGTATCTTCTCGGCGTTCCCGAAGAACGTGCCGACATTTCCGACAAACTCGAAAGACTGCTCGAAAACAACATCGAACTTCACGCTCAAGTCGTGCTTTGTCCCGAAATAAACGACGGCAAACAACTCGAAAAAACCCTGCGTGATCTTGCTGCTCATTACCCGAAAGTCGTTTCAACCGCAGTCGTTCCGGTTGCCTTGACCCGCTACAACAAAGACGAAAGATTAACCCGCGTAACGCCCGAATTTTGCCGCCGGACGATTAAAGAAGTCGAAAAATTACAGGCAGAATTCCGCAAAAATCTCGGTGTAACTTTCGCTTTTCTCGGCGATGAAATTTACTTAAAAGGCGGTGTAAAAATTCCTTCAAAAGCACATTACGGAAACTATCCGCAAATCGAAGACGGCGTTGGAATGATTCGCTCTTTTACGAATGAATTTGAGGAGTTTTTGGAAGAAATTAAAAAATTCAGCCACAGAGAACACGGAGAAAGGCAGAGAGTTTTTTCAGGGAAAAGTCAAAATGTCAGAACGCACGAATTAGCCGTAAAACCGGAAAAATTTACTAATTACCAATTACCAATTACCAATTACCAATCATTAAGCGGAACAATTATGACGGGCGAAATGTTTGCTCCTGTTTTGGAAAAAGAAATTGCAAAATTAAACGATCTGATCGGTTCGGAGCTTTATGTGATGGCAGTTCCGAACACATATTTTGGCGGCGATGTTTCGGTTGCGGGCTTGCTTTCGGGACAGGATTTTCTGGCGGTGAAGGATAAAATAAAAGGCGATTTTGTCATAATTCCGCCGCACGTTATTAAATCCGACGAGCCGATTTTAATTGACGGAATGCAGTTTGATGAACTCAAAGCAAAATACGATGTGCCGATCTATGATGTTGATCTGAAGGAGTTTGTTTGGGAATTTTTACAAAATAATTAAATAATTTTTATCTAGTTTATTGGCTTTACTTTTATCTCAAATAATCTTTTCCAGTATTTTCCCGTAACAAAAATTCTGTCGCCGGCTTCGTCGTAAGCAATACCGTTCAATGTATTTTCATCACTGCGTTTGCTGTCGTCTGAGATTCCGTCCAAATTTATCCAGCCGAGAAGTTTGCCGTCGGCGGGATTGATGCGGGCGATGTGGTTCGGTTTATTGATATTTTCCGAATGCCAGATATTTGCCCAGATTTCGCCTTTGACTAATTCGAGTTCGTTTATTTTGGTCAGCGGTTGTCCGTCTTCGTTCATAACGACGATTGTGCGGATTGTTTCAAAAGTTTCGGGATTGATAAAGCGTATCACGTGCGTTCCGTCGCTTAAAATAAGGTTTGTTCCGTCATTCGTCAAACCCCATCCTTCGCCGCTGTAACGGAATTCGGAAGCTAATTTCAGATCGTTTAAATTATAAATAAAGCCTTTTCCCTCACGCCACGTAACCTGATAAAGTTTGTCATTTAAAAGCGTCAGACCTTCGGCAAAAAATTCCTTCGGAATATTGCGTTTCTGCAAAACTTTGCCCGTTTCCAGTTCAACCTTCCGAAGCGTGGATTCGCCGTATTGCCCCGTGCTTTCATACAGAAAACCGTTGTGAAATATAAGTCCCTGCGTAAAAGCATCGGAATCGTGTTTATATTCCTTAACTATTTCGTAATCATAAGTCGGAACAGCGGCGGGATTTTCGGATGTTGAAATATTTGTTGTGTCATTCACGGGATTTGTATCGCCAACGGAATTCGGCGAACTTCCGTTGCAGGAAAATAGTAAAAGAGCAGATAAAAGTAAAAGATAAGCACGCATAATTATAATTTTGAATAAACCTTTAAAACCTAAATTTTTTTATCGAAAATTTAACCGTAAAACATTGATTATTTCAAGGCACGCTCGATTGCTTTTCTGAAAGCCGAAGCTGAAAGCGTGCGGACTTTATAACCATTGACGAAAATGCTCGGTGTGCTGTTTACTCTGTAACTTTCGCCATCTTTCATATCCTTGCGAATTTCTTCGGCAAGAGTTTTATCGGCAAAATCCTTTTCAAATTTTTTAATGTCCAAACCTGCTTCCGTCGCATATTTTTTCAAAGATTCAACATCAAGCGAAAAATGATTTTCATATAAAAATTCCGTATATTCAAAAAACTTACCCTGTTTATTCGCGGCATTTGCGGCAAGTGCGGCATTAAAAGCATTTTTGTGCATATCAAGCGGAAAATCCCGCACGACGAATTTTATTTTATCGCCGTATTCGGCAATTACCTGTTTTAAGATCGGATGAGTCGCGGCACACGCCGGGCATTGAAAATCCGTGAACATTATGACAGTTACGGGAGCGTTTTGTTTGCCGCGA
>JBGTKR010000110.1:0-2614 GCA_041744535.1 Pyrinomonadaceae bacterium | reverse complement strand
AATCGAGGTTTTACAGCAGAAACTGGACGATATAGCCAACGGAAAACTTCACGATTTTTCTACCGTCGAAGGAACTATCGAAGCGATAAAATGGGAATGTCAGGCACAGGGAACGGGATTGAAAACGCAGATCGCTTATGTGCTGGCGACGGTTGAATGGGAAACCGCCAAAACATTCAAGCCCGTCCGCGAAGCATTTTGGCTGAGCGAAGACTGGCGACGCGAAAATCTGATCTATTTTCCCTATTACGGACGCGGCTATGTTCAGTTGACTTGGGAGAAAAACTATCAAAAATACACGGAAATTTTAGGCGTGGATCTGGTCAAAAACCCGGATACGGCGTTGGATGCAAATATCGCCCTGTTCATACTTGTCCACGGCTTCAAAACGGGAACATTTACGGGACGAAAAATCACCGATTACATAAATATTTTCCGTACCGATTTTGTCGAAGCCAGACGCTGCATCAACGGCACAGACCGTGCAAATGACATTGCGGAATTGGCACGGAAACATCTGAAAAATCTTTGAGAATGATTACGGTTTGGCTGATTTTACACGCAGTCTGCCGAATTCCGTCAGTAAAGGTTTCAGATGCGAAACGGCTTTTTCGTGCGAAATTCCGTTGCTCGATAAAATTCCGTTGTGATTTCGCACATCTTTAATATCATATTTTATCTTTTCACCGAAAATATCGGTCAATTTTCCGCCGGCTTCTTCTAAAATTATCTGCGGTGCGGCGGTGTCCCAGAATTTTGTGTGAGGCGAAAGATGTATGTAAATATCGGCGGCTTTTTGAGCGAGAAAGCCGACTTTTAAACCAACCGAACCGTGGGCGAATTCTTTTTCAAAACCGAAATGCCCGACGAGTTTTGACATCCGCGAACTTCGGTGTGAACGGCTGACGGCTAAAGTCATTTCGCCAAAATTCTCTGTTTCCGAAACTTGAAGTTTTCGCGGCTCTTTTCCGTCTTCGACCAAAAAAGCACCTTCGCCTTTGACGGCATAATATAAAAGATTTTTTATCGGCTGCAAAACGACTCCGAGAATCGGTTCACCGTCTTCGGCTAAACCGATCTGAACGGCGAAATCTCCGGCTTTCTGCGTAAAACCTTTCGTGCCGTCAAGCGGATCAATTATCCAGACTCTCGATTTTCGCATACGTCTAGCCGTGTCATCGGGTTCTTCTTCGGACAAAATCGCATCGTCGGGGAACACTTCCGCCAAACCTTTAACGATGATTTTACTGGCGGTTTTATCGGCAATCGTTACGGGTTCGGAATAGTTTGTATTTACAAATTTCTCTTCGATCTCAAAGCCTTCGTGATAGATTTTCATTATCGCCGTGCTAGCTTTTCGGGCGAGTTCGACGGCGGTTTCCAATTCTTTTTTCATCATCATTTATAATGTAAAACGGAAAACGGAAAATAGAAAATGGCGAATTAAAACAAATCTCATTTTGCATTTTTAATTTTGCACTTTACACTTTTATTTATGGCGGAAGGTATCGAATTTTCTAAAACAAAAGACAGGGAGATTATCTATCAAGAAATCACGCCGCAGATAAAATCTCTGGTTGAGGGCGAAACCGATCTGATCGCAAATCTGGCAAATATCGCAGCGGTTTTGAAGGAAGCATTCGGTTTTTTTTGGGTTGGATTTTATTTAACGAAGGAAAACCAACTCGTTCTCGGACCATTTCAGGGAACGCTTGCCTGCACGCGAATTGATTTTGACAAAGGCGTTTGCGGACATTGTTATACAACGAAAGAAACCGTGATTGTTCCGAATGTTGACGAATTTCCGGGACATATTGTTTGCAGTTCCGCGTCGAAACCCGAAATTGTTTTGCCGATGCTTGATAAGAACGGCGAAGTTTTCGGAGTGTTGGATGTGGACAGCGATGAACTTGATGATTTTAGCGAGATTGATGCGGAAGGATTGAAAAGAATTGTTAAAATAATAGAAAATTTACTTGGCTGAAAACTTATTTCTTCTTTGCGTGCTTTGCGACTTTGCGGGAGAAAAAAAAGTTTCCCGCACAAGTCGCAAAGCACGCTAAGGAAAAAGCGAAGAAAACATAAAAATTATGAACTCAAATTTTGCAACAAAACAAGGAACGAAAAATTTTAAGGACCGCTTTACGGATTTTGCCGAAGGTCATTTTCGTCAGGCACAAGGTTTGTGGCTTTCATCAATCGGCATCGGGACGTATCTCGGAAATTGGGATGAGGCAACGGATGAAAATTATAAAAATGCAGTCGTAAAATATGTCGAATCTGGCGGCAATGTGATTGACACGGCATCAAATTATCGTTTTCAACGGAGTGAGCGGAACATCGGTGAAGCGTTGGAGGAATTGAGCAACAAACGCGACGAATTATTTATTGCGACGAAGGGCGGATATTTGCCGTTTGACAACGAGCCGCCGTCCGATGTGCAGAGTTATTTTGAGGAGAATTTTGTTAAAAAAGGAATTGCGACATTTGATGATCTCGTCGGCGGAAGTCATTGTATGACACCGGATTATTTACAGTCGCAGATTGACCAATCGCTTGAAAATATGGGGATTGATTCTGTTGATCTCTTTTACATACACAATCCCGAATCGCA
>JBGTKR010000109.1:0-4738 GCA_041744535.1 Pyrinomonadaceae bacterium | reverse complement strand
TTTGCGTATCAAAATCGCTTTTCCGATTCGACGGAAGACGCATATCGTGGGCGTTATTACGGCGAAGAAAAAACCACGCTCGATATTCTGCCGAAATTTTTGCGTTATGACGATCTGAGCGATTGGCTTTTTACATTTCAGGTTCAGGGAAACGATGCTTATCTTTATTCGCTTTCAAAATACCGGCAAAATAATTCTGATCTGTGGCTTTTGACGGCTTTATCGAAAGCTGATAAAAACTCGGCTGAAGTTTCCGCCTTGCTCGAAGCCGCCGCAAATTTTGACAGATTCTCCGCCGCCTATCCGACGATTGCTTTTCATCGGGCGAGAATTTTGCTGGAACTTGGAAAACAAACCGAGGTTCGTAAAATGCTCGATGAAATTCTCATCTCATCATTGGAAATGCCGATCTCAACCCGCAATCAATTTGTAGAAATGCGTATGGGATTAGCTGAAAGTTTGGATGAATTTTTAAAATACTCTCTGAAAAAACCGTTCACGTTGAGCGAAGGCGGATATTCGATCTCGATTGATGAGGAGATTGCTCAGAGAAAATCTTATTACGATCCCGAATACGATAAAATTTCAAGGGCGGAATATGACCGACAAGTCGAAAACGAATTACAAAAGATCAGGGAAATAGCCGATGATCCGATGCTCGATTATGAAACCGCTGACATCATCAATCAGAATTTTCCCGTTCCGCTTTTGCTCGAAATTCAAAAATCGAAACACTTTCCCGAATACCTGCAAAAACGGCTGGCGAAAGCGATCTGGACGCGGGCGGTTTTACTCGAAGATTTTACAACCGCCGATAAGATTCTGCCCGAATTTATTAATGATTCGGATGAATTCAGAGAGCTTTTTGAGAATTATAAAAATGCAAAAACCAAATCCGAAAAGCGTTACGCCGCATTGTTTGCGATTCTGAAAAACGATGAGTTAAGCCCTTATCTTTCAAGCGGTTTGGGTTATCCGAACAGCAACTATTCGGGCGGCTCGAAATGGTGGTGCAGTTTAAGTGATGAAGAATATGACGAAACCCTGCAAAAGACGATTCCGCGACGAAGCAATAAACCCGATTTTCTCGGCGAAGCACAAAGAAATCTAGCTCAAACCGAATTAAAAAAATTAAATGAAATCGGCAATGCCCCGAATTATCTAAGCGATAAAGTTCTCGAATGGGCAAAGCGTTCGCCGAAAGACGAAAGAATTCCCGAAAGTTTATACATCGTTTATTCAGCCAACGGTTGGGACAAATACGGATGCGGCGGAGATTTTGAAAAAAGAACGGTTGTCGGAAATTTACTGAAACGAAAATATCCAAGCAACAAATGGACGCTGATGATTATTGATTCGAAGAACGAGAATCAATAAATTAAAAAAGGCAGATGGACGGTTAAATATTTGACTGCCATCTGCTAACTGCTGATGCCAACTGTTTAGGCTGCCGCCGCAACGACCTTTTCAGCCGCGTCCTGCATTCCATCGGCGGAGATTATGTTGATGCCGGATTCGTTCAGGACTTTTTTGCCTTCTTCGACATTCGTTCCCGCAAGCCGTGCGACAATCGGGATTTCGACACCGAGATTTTTTGCCGCTTCGACGACACCGCGGGCGACCATATCGCAGCGGACGATTCCTCCGAAAATGTTGATTAAAACGGCTTTGACGTTATCATCGGCGAGCAAAATTCTGAAAGCATCTTCGACACGCTCCTGCGATGCTCCGCCGCCGACATCGAGAAAGTTTGCCGGTTCGCCGCCGCTGTGTTTGATGATGTCCATCGTCGCCATCGCCAGCCCCGCACCGTTGACCATACAGCCGATATTTCCGTCGAGTTTGATATAACTCAAGTCGGATTTTGACGCTTCGATCTCCAGCGGTTCTTCTTCGTTCAGATCACGCATTTCGGGATAATCCTTGTGGCGAAACATCGCGTTGCCGTCAAAATTTACCTTTGCGTCCAAAGCGATCAGGCGGTTATCTTTGGTTTTTAAAAACGGGTTTATTTCAACAATCGTTGCATCCATTTTCTCGAAGGCATCCGCCAGTTTCATCATAAATTTGGCGGCTTGACCGATCAATTCCTTCGGCAGTCCCAAACCGAAAGCGAGATTTCGGGCTTGGAAGGCTTGCAGACCGATTCCCGGTTGGATTGTTTCACGCAGAATTTTTTCGGGAGTTTTCGCCGCGACTTCTTCGATCTCCGTTCCGCCTTCGCTCGAAGCCATAAAAACATTTTTGCCTTTGGCACGATCAAGCGTGATGCCGAGATAAAATTCCTGATCTATCGGCAAACCTTCTTCGATGAGCAAAGTTTTAACCTCGCGTCCTTCGGGTCCGGTTTGATGCGTAACGAGATTCATTCCAAGCATTTCCGAAGCAACCTGTTTTGCTTCTTCGGGCGATTTGGCAAGTTTCACACCGCCGCCTTTGCCGCGTCCGCCCGCGTGGATTTGTGCTTTGACGACAACCACATCCGTTCCCAAATCCCTTGCCGCCTGCCCGGCTTCTTCCGCCGTTCTCGCCACAATGCTGTTCGGCACGGGAACGCCGTAAGTTTTTAATAGTTCTTTTCCCTGATATTCGTGTATTTTCATAGATTATCTTGATTTTTTTTATTTGTATTCTCGATTTACAAAAAGTTTAACCGTGAGTCCGAAAAAAATCAAAAGCCGATTCCAAAAGAAAAAAGGCGATTTTTTAAACCGCCTTCTAAAAATTCAATAAATATTTCGATTTATTTTTTGAAACTGGATGTATAAACCTCAATTGCAAAAAGTTTCCACTCCTTACCTTCGGCAATATACTGAAGTTTAAATGTAGTCGGCTTGGGACTTGTCGGATAGCTTCCGTTCACATACAAACGCTCCAACCCTTGCTCTTTATCCAAATTAGGCGGCGGCGAAAAAGTCGCCTTTTGCGATCTGATCTCGCTTATGTCAACTCCTTTATCAATAAAAGATTTGAACCCGTCTTCAAATGTTATTGGCTGTACCTGTTTTTGCCAAGCCTCGGAAATAGTTTTGTGAAAATTGGTAAAATCCTTTTGCTGAATTGCATCGTTAAAATTCAGCAAATTGGTTTTAACTATTTCCTGTAGTTCTTCATCGGACGGAATTTCGCCTTTTGAAGCGTCAGCTTTTACTATTTCCTTCTTTTCGGGCGTTTCAGACAGATCACCGTCTTCCTTATCTATTGTGCTGTTGCTTGAATTTGTGTTATCTCCTCCCAAATTGTTGAACTTGTCTTTACAAGTGCAGCCGAGAGCGATCAGTACGATAACCATTATTGCCAGAAATCCATTTGCCAATGAATTTCTCGAATTTACAAACTTCTTTAGGTTTTCCTTCATATAATCTCCTTTAAGTTTTATAGAATTTTGAAATTTTTAATCTTTTCTCCAAGGTTCAAGTAATTTTACCCAGGCTCTGGCGGTGTCGTCGTATTCCGCAGGGCATCTTTTGGCTCGTGAATCCGGCAGATAACCCTTATCCACGATATAACTGTATTTTTCCGTATCAGCCCCGTAAACCATACACAAAGTGTTATAAAACCGCTGCTCCTGAAGCAGATGTTCGTCAGCCATATTTCTTTTATCCGGTGTTTTTCCCTTTGATTCGATGGCAAAGGCATCTGCCGCCGAAAGGATCGCTTTTACGCCGTCTTCGCCGAGTTCTTCGATGCAGATATAAGCCGAGCAACGGTCGGCGGCATCTTCCTGATTAGCGGTTATCGGCAGATCGTAACTGTCAATCAGAGCGTGTCCCAATTCGTGGAGAAAAACAAATGTGATCGCTTCATTCATACTTTCATTTGCTTTATCAACCGAATCTCCGGCACTTCTGAAAAGTGTGAAAAAATGTTCCATCAGTTCATAGCAAAACGTGATGGTCTTATCTCTCGGATCGTAAAAAGCATTGACCTGTCCGCAATCTTTGGTTTGCAGTGTTATATCGTGCGGCAAAGCCAGCGAGCGGTTTAATTTATCCGCCGCTTTCTCCAGAACTTTAGCGTCTTTCAAAGAACGGTCAAGGTTTACATATCGCGGGTTGCTGACGCTTGTATGCTGAACGACAAAATCTCCTTTGTCCGGTTCTTTACCTTCTTTAGGTGCATCGGAATCATCAATTTTCTGTTCATTGGCAGCGGGAGAATTAGAATCCGTGCCGTCGGTTCTGTCGGTCGGACATACGCATCCTAAGATAATAAACAAAACTGAAAAAACAACTAAAACATTTTGGCTATTTCGATTTTTTAAATTCATTTGTTTAATTTATTCAATTATACGGGTTTTCAGCATTAGATAAGATTTGAACGTCAATTGTCAATATTTTTGCCAAAAAAAATTGGTCAACGCGGATTTTACGTTGACCAATAATAATATTTTCCGATTTAATACCAAAATTTAAATTCAATTTATGACTTAATTCTACTTTGTTAGATTAAACTTCTTGATAAATTTTAGTTTTTAGCCCGTGAATACGGGCGATAGCATAAAGCCTCGTGCGTCAGCACGAGGTTTGTATGCAACACAAATTAAAGCTGTCGAAGATAGCGACAGCTTTTTTGATTTATTGGCTGTCGCCCGTTTTCACGGGCTATTTGTTCTTGATTTTGAGAACCTCGTGCTGACGCACGAGGCTTTATGCTGACACCCGCTTCGCGGGTTAAATCAAGTTAAGTTCATTACTATCAAAGATTACAATGCATATTTTAATCCGACAAAGTAGAA